>JBCCDL010000012.1:0-22898 GCA_039030815.1 Cyanobacteria bacterium P01_A01_bin.83
CGTTTGTGAAGATGGCAGAGGAGAACAATTTTTGATTGGGATCACTCCCGAAGGTCAATATTATAAATTTGCTCGCAATGCCCTTAATAGTAGTGAGTTTGCAGGGGTTTGTTTTGCTCCTGATAATCAGACGATGTTTGTTAATATTTACCATCCAGGGATGACCTTAGCTATTTGGGGAGATTGGTAAACGGCTTCGCCGTAGCTATTAGCTATTAGCTGTTAGCTAGTTAGACAAGGCTTGGAACCTCTTAAATATAGCTTCCATTATCACAAGTCAAAAATCGTTCTAGTCCAACGTCAATTGCAATGCTGTTTTCAATAGTGGGACAAATTTCTTCGTCCTCTTTTATCGGTACTGTGCGGACGCTTTGCGTCCCAGTCGTCGTAAGACGACGATCTGCGCGTACGCGCTGCTCTTCTAAAGCTAACGACAGATACCAGCCATCAGCTTCCAGCTTAACTGTACCCAACTTGACTACAAATCCAGCAGGTAGACGATGTTTGACAAATTCAACTTTTCCAATACCAGACAAATCAACATAATTATCTGACTATGCAAGAAGTCTATTCTGCTGTTGAAAACTATATCAAAAACTAAAGGTAGTCCGTAATACACCCACGGCGGTAGTGTCGTTGTTCTTATCACCTTCTGGATTAAACAAGATAAATCCTCCAGGAGTAATACTCAAATTGTTATTGATTTTGTAATTAAAGAAAGCTTCTAAATGATAGGGAATAGCACGATCAACATCAGGTTCGATTAGTTCTGCTGCCCCACCAGCATCAACCCGATTTAGGGGCTGACCAAAAATAAGTCCTGCGGTGTTGCCCTCTCTCAAAAGATTTTTAAACTGAATTCCTGTCATCCAACTAAGAAATTCAGAGGAGGCATCTACACCAGTTCTCGAATTAACAAAAAAGTATGCCCCATAGGCAGTTAAAGAAACTTGCGGCAGAACATTCCAATTGACGGAAGTACCAACAGAGTGAATCCCAATGGAGGTATCAAGCACACCATCAAGGTTAAGGCTGCCGTCGGCATTGACCGTCTGTTCGGGAATGTTTAAAGGAGTTGTGGAAAATCGACCTAACCCCGTAGCTAATATACTTAGTTCATGATAGCTATAGGCATAGTTCAAACCGACGTCTACTGTATCCACTGGGTTAAGAGTTAGCTGAGTTGCAGCCACTACACTGCCATCAGAAAGCCCTGCCCCCAAAACATTTACATCTTCTTCTATAGCAACAGGCGCACTGACACTAGCATATAAAGCACGCAAGTTTACTTTCTCTGAAATCTCCCAAATAAATCCTGCTGCCGAAGCTAAACCAACTTGCGAAGTACCGCCTGAAATTCGTAGTACAGGATTTAACGACGCAAATCGAGACACAGCCCCCTGCCCTTCGTCAGCAAAAGGAATAATAGCAGGAAAAGCATCAGAAACTTCCGCTGCTGGACCAGCAAATAAAGTAAGTTTATCTGGTCCAGGCATAATATAGAGGAGCTTGTAAAGCTCGACCGAGTTACCTCCCTTTTCTATAGAAACATCTTTAGGCGTAAAACGTGGAAACTGAGGTTCAAAACTAAGTTTAGCCGAGCCAGAAGTCCAAAAGGCATCATTAGGAAATAAGGTACCTTGAGTACTGCCAGAACCATCAAGTTCACCATCAAAATTCTGCGCTTGTAAACCTGTAATCAGTAAGTCTGAACCAAAGAAACTAGTATTTAAATTGAGACGAACGCGATCATTAAATATAATCTCAGAATCATCCTCAAAATCAGGATCGCCACCTGTGACACCTGTCAAGGAAAAGATTACTTCTCCACTTAACTTGGTGGTGGTGGAAAACTGATTGTCTTCAACCTCAGCGGTTCGAGATTCTAAATTATCAATTCTAGAGCCAAAAGTTTTTAATTCCTCGGCAAAATCCTGCTGAAGCCGTTGCAACTTTAACAGATCTTCACTAGTTACATTTTCATTATTAGCGATTAAGCGTTCTATTTGATTTAAACAGCTATTTAAGCCCGCCGCAAATTCATACCGTGATAATGCTCGATTACCGCGATAAGTTTGATCGGGGAATCCTGTAATGCAACCGTAGCGCTCAACCAGTGTTCTCAGAGCTGAGTAAGCCCAGTCTGTTGGCGCAATATCTCGTAAGCTATTGACGTTAGTAATTTGACCCAAGTCATTATTCAATTTATAGGGGTCGTAGTAATTCGAGTCTAGTTGGTTTGTGGTAGTAGTCTGTGCTTGAACTGAAGACGAAGTCGATAAAAGGGTATAAATTCCGACGGCAAATAAACCAACTGTTTTATTCATAATTAATCCTTACGCCGCAATTAATTTTTATTAACTAAATTTGGTTTTACTGAATCTTATATTTGCTCTTGATTAATTTGCCCGTGACATTGGTCAATGACAAATTTAATGATTCTTAGTAATTACCTAAAGCCATAGATTCAAAGATGATTTGATACATATAGTGATCAGTCACTCGGACTATAAACAAGGCTTAATTAACTAAAAAGCATTCTTAAATGCAATTAACATGAATTAACGTAATAAAGATATATTCAAATAATTACTTGCATTTGATTTAATTTGATTCTAGTTAATACCAAGATTAATTGAGGTTAAAAAAATGTAAAATACAGGTTATTTAAAAATTTTATTATTTAATTTATTAATGAGCTATAAATCAAAGTAATCTTGCAAAAATATCTTAAAATGTAAAAGATAACAATGTTATTAAACAGGTTTGTTGTCAGAAATAAATTACAAACCATCTATGGTAATAAATATTTATCATTTTTCAAGACATAATTATTATCTAATTTAATTCAGGTAATTCTGCTATCAGTAACTTTAGTCAAATAGATGCTTGTTTCTTTCGTAAGATCATGAGTAAAGTATAGAGAACGATCGTTAATATCAGATAAATTTTAACTACAAAAATCCCAAAAAAAATAATAGTAGTTGCATCCAAATCAAATACTATTTAAATAATATTTATTTTGAGAATAGTACTGTTTTTTGTCGTCTTTCTTCTTGATAAAGCTTGAATATGATCTAATTTAAATAATATAAAATATTTTATAAATCAATGAATCAATCAATCTAGCTGTATATTTATTTTGCAATGCTGGATTTAGGTTAAAATAAAGATATAAAATTATGATTAAAAAGAGACTGTTGTTACTTAAAATATATAGGATATTAGTTGTAGGTATGTGCTTGATTTTATTTAGATAACTATTGCAATTATGAGTTTTAAATATGAGTTTTGAAATTGAGTTTGATTATCGTTTTGATGATACAAATTTTTTTACGCCCGAAAGAAGAGCTATCTTAGAGCAAGCTGAGGAGATCTGGAGTTCTTATATTCAGGATGATTTTGCGCCGATCGCAGTAGGAGAAACTTTATCACTGCCAATCAATAATACTCAGCAAGACATTGTCCTGGAACAACCTATAGATGATCTATTAATCTTTGTTACCTATAGCGATTTGAGTCCCAATGAGAATTTTCTGGCACAGGGTTCCTTTGCCGCCAACTTCATTATCGGTAGCGATCGCGCTTCTCGGATTCAAGGAGCTGATTTTGAACCTTGGTTAGGCAAGATTGAGTTTAACCAGGCAGCAGGAGACAGATTATTTTTTGATGATACCCCTGAAACGAGTAATGACATTCCTGTCGATCAACAAGATTTTCTAAGTTTAGCACTACATGAAATTGGACACGTTTTAGGGATCGGAGTATCTCAAGCATTTTTAGATCAGGTGGAAAATGAACAGTTTACTGGAGAGCAAAGCGTTAGCTTAAATCAGGGTAATCCTGTGCCTCTAGATGATCAGGCTGGTCATGTGCAAGAAGGTTTCACTCTTGATCCTGAATCGGATGCTTTATTAGATCAGTTTTTTACCACTGGGGAACGCAACCTACCCACAGACTTAGACTTGGCAATTTTAGCTGATATTGGCTACGAAATTTTAGCCGATGTAACCCCTGTACACCGTCTCTTTCAATCTGAGAGAGGATTTCATTTTTATACTGCTGATGATAATGAGTTACAGAATATTATCGAGGGTAGCAGTAATGGGGAACTGCAATACCAATATGAAAACGTGGCTTACAATGTTCTGTCTCAAGACAGGGACAGTTTGACAGGAGAGCAAATTGAGGGGGCATTACCTGTATTTCGCTTTTTTAATCAGGAAACAGGAGCGCATTTATACACGATTGAGCAAAACGAAAGAGATTTTATCATTGCTAACCTGGATAATTATAACTTTGAGGGAGAAGCCTATTATGCCTTTGAGTCTCCACCAGAAGCGGTCGCTACAGTACCCCTCTACAGAATGTTAAATACCCAGACAGGCTCTCATTTATATACGAGCGATCGCTCGGAATTCGATACGATCAATGCTACCTTGCCTCAATTTCAAGTTGAAGGAGATGAGGGTGTTGCTTTCTATGTGTTGGAGTAAGTTAAATCGTAAGGAACAAGAAACAAGGAACAAGGAACAAGGAGTAAGGAACAAGGAACAAGGAGTAAGGGGCAATTAGGTCTTTAATCTCTCCAGCCATTCTAGTAAGAGAGAATTGAACTCTTGGGGATATTCGTCATGGGGACAATGACCAGCATCAGGTAATTTAATTAGTTCTATTAGAGGGTTAAGAGAAGCGATCGCATCAGCTTGCTGGGGAGGAATCATTTTATCTTTGAGTCCCCAGATCAGCAGCATGGGAGCATTAATTTGCGGCAACAAGTCCCGAACTGATTTGGCAAAGCCAGCTTTTCTTACGCTGCGGGATAAGCGAAATAAAGTTTGCCCCGAATCTTCGTCATAAGCGGGACTTGATAGTATGGTGACTAATTCATCTGTAACCGCTGTCTTATTAGGATATGCTATTCCTGCCCAACGGCGAATTATGTTGGGTTTTCTAATAATTGTCAGCAGACTCTTAATTAAGATCGGTGAAGCAAACAGATTTTCAATACCAGTTACTAGAGGACGAACTAGAGGTGGGAGCATCTCTTCTCGCACCGAAACGTCGGGCAAACTTAACATGACTAAACCCGCTGTCATTTGGGGATATTTGGCTGCCGCATTCAAACAAACTAAAGAACCGATGGAGTTACCAACTAAGATGCACCGAACTCCAATAAACGTTTGCCAAAAATCATGAACCTGTTCCGTCCATAAATCGGCACTGTATTCCGTATCAGCTTTTCTAGATGCCCCAAAACCCAATAAATCTAGGGCATATACCGTATGGTATCGGGCGATCGCTGATAAGTTATGCCGCCAATGCTCAATACTGGCACCAAAGCCATGAATAAATATAATTGGAGGCTGCTCAATGTCCGATTCTCTTGCTCTTAAAAAACTGTAGCGAGTTTGCCATCCGCGCCACACCCAATCTCTTTGATTTCCAATCCGCTGTTGCCAAGATTGATTTGTCGTAAAATTCATGACTTAAAAAATATTTACAGGTAGTCTAATAGTGACTCAAAGTGTATTTTTGTAATGGATTGGCGCAAAACTTAAGTTTAAAATAAAAGTAACTTAATATTCTATTAATAGCATGGTCGCTAAAATAGGAGATGATAGAAATTTTGATCATCAAATAATTTAATTAGTTCACAAGATTATTAACATAAAAGGAAAGAAACAATACGCCTGTGAGAGATAGAAGACGCAGTAACAATAGTCGCGATCTAACCAAAACTAACGAAAGAATTCGTTTTCCTGAAATCCGTGTTATCGACTCGGAAGGTGAGCAGTTAGGGATTATTACTCCCAAGGAAGCTCTAACAAGAGCGCAAGAACAAGGCTTAGATTTGGTCTTAGTCAGCGAAACCGCCAAGCCCCCCGTCTGTAAAATTATGGACTATGGGAAGTATAAATACGAGCAGGACAAGAAACAAAAGGAAGCGAAAAAAAAGCAGCATAACGCTGATGTTAAGGAAGTGAAGATGCGCTATAAAATTGAGGAACATGATTATAATGTTCGCGTCAAAAATGCTCAACGCTTTCTTAAATCTGGAGACAAAGTTAAAGCAACTATTAGCTTTCGTGGTCGAGAGATCCAGCACTCTAGGTTGGCAGAGGATCTACTGCGGAAGATGGCAAAAGATTTAGAGGAGTATGCTGAAGTACAACAGTTTCCGAAGCGGGAAGGGCGTAATATGATGATGTTATTGTCACCCAAAAAATAACTTATATTAAGCAGCGACTGTAGTTTTCTCTATCAAATTTTAGTCCAAGTTTAGACTACAGCTCAAAAATGTCTACTATGTATTTAGTATAAATGTATTTAGAAGGGAAATTCTCCCTTCTTTTTTTAGATGCTTTTCGTTTTAAAACCTAAGTTCAATCTCGCCAATGAGACAGTTAGCTTTGATTGGCTTTAGTATCTTGTACTGCGACCCAAAACAAGATTGCCGTTAGCGGAACGCTAGCAGCCAGAATTAGACCCGTTACCGTAGTACCTAACTCGGGATTGCCAGAAGATAGTTCAAACACTGAACCTACTCCCGCGATCGCTGTAATACAACACAATAGCAAGCAAACTCCGCTTTTAGGTGTCATCGAAATCATTTTAATTCACTCCCCTGTTTATAGTTGATTTTATAAATTTATCTTAGAGATGCTTTGGGTTAATGAACTAAATTTAGGTAAATAATTATGCCAACATTTATCCGTAAAAATTCTTTAATCAGCTTTACTTAAAAATTAGTAGAATTAGCCAAAACTAACCACAGATATTACAGATATCTATTTCTTGACTGGTTTAACTGCACTAACCGCAAAGCCTTTTTTGTTCAACTCTTCATTGAGAGCGAGATTGTTGTCAACTCGATCAACAAACATGACCCCATTTAAGTGATCCATTTCATGTTGAATTGCCCGCGACAGTAAACCAGTAGCTTTTAGTTTACAGGGTTTTCCTAGTTCATTACGATAGGAAACCTCAATTTCTTCGGGACGAGTAACTTCTAAATAAACCCCAGGAATACTCAGGCATCCTTCTTCGGAGTTACAAAGAGTATTGCTCGATTTAACAATTTTAGGATTGATCAGAACTAAAGGTGGTTTATCGGGCTGGTCTAAGGCAATATCAATTACAATTAGCTGTTTATTAATTCCCACTTGAGGCGCAGCTAAACCAATGCCATCGGCGCTATACATTGTTTGCAGCATCTGTTTAACTATGGTGCGAATTTTATCATCCACCTTGGCAATTCTTTTTGCTGGCTGGCGCAATACGCGATCGCCCAAATAGTGAATATTCAAAGGCGGTTGGTCGAGCTTTTTCTTTTCTACGGCTATAACAGACACCATATCTCTGATAACGTAATTTAAATTGTTTTCTTTGAGTATATTTTATCGTTAATCAAATTTATGTTGCCAATCTTGACGCTGACGAGCCACTTTGGTCTGTATTATAGACACTGCCTTGTTTTGCTTTTTGGCAACGACGAGAAGGGCGCATGCGTTTTTGCAGAGCCGAAGGCTCAAGCGTCGCTAGACGCGACTTGGCTGCAAAGCAGCCTGCATTGGGTGCGCGTTTAATCCTGCTCTTTTTGGCTAATTGATTAATTTTTCTTGAAATTGCTCGATCAATCTAGGATGATCAATAATCGTACTATCGCTGAATGATACCCCATAGTGAGTTCCAAAATCCCAACCTAATGAACCACAAGCGTTTTGAGTCTGGCTAGGAACACAAGTAACAGCAACTGAAGCATACCATTTGCCTTGCTTTCCTCAAGTACAAGTTTTTCCTCCTGATTGACAAGGATGTGTCCAGCCTTCGTCTTTTTTAGAAGATTTAAATTTTAGACAACCAGATTTAAGTTTAAAAAATCTCTGAAATGCAAAATTATGTGATACACAGCAAACACAACAAATAAATACATAGCTTTTTGTATTGTGTATATTTTTCCTAACAAGACTTGCTTTTTAGTTCAGCTTAATCATTACTTCATAAAATCAAAAGTTTTTTTCAGTCCAAGTAAAAAGTCTATGAGGCTGTTTTCAACACATAGACGCTAAATGTCGCTCGTGTTATCAAAGTAAAGATAAAAACATGAGTATTTAGCCGAACAAAAATACTACTTTTATAGCAACTTTTTTGCCACGTAAACTATTTTAGCGAGGCACTAATTTATTCTGCTTTAAATTATTTCTACTATTAATTGACTTTATAAAAACTATGACTATCGATAACATCTTTAGCAAAGATATCCTAAGGGTCAACTTAAATACTAGCCTCATACCTGAACTAGGGCAAGAAGATATATCAGTTAACATAACGCCAACAGAAAGTAGTCTGATAGATCCTCTAACTCAAGAATTATCTTTGATTGAACCAGAGATTGTTTTTGAAAATGAGAATAGTATTGATAATAATTCAGCATTGAATAATGATCCTTCTATCAATAATTTTGTTGTCTCAAACATAGATCCTTTTATTGCTGCTAATGCTGAAGAGTTTCAGGTAAATCAAATCGATGTCAATGATACTTCCTTTGCCCCTCCTCAAAGCGAACTACAATTTCAAGGCGGGTTTGGTGACTATGATGGTGGCGATGATGTCACTTTAGAACTTAAAGATACTGATGGCAATGTTATAGAAACTTTCAAACTTACTGGTGAAGGAGAAGCAACCCTGTATCGCGATGAAGAGTATCAATACGTTTTCTTTTCAGGCGTAGATGAAACAACTAAGGTTGATATTGATTCTACTAGCAATATCAAGTTTGGTAATTATGTTGGTGATTCTTTAAAGATTGAAACTTCAGGCAGTATTGAAGGTGGCGATATTGTTCTTAATGAGCCTGATGAGACGGGGTTAGTTTTGAAGTCTGGAGCGTCAGGAAATCGTCAGATTGTAGATTTTACTCCTGTTTTATTAGGAAGAACACAAAGCTTTAATCAATACAGCATAGCTCATGATATTAACAATTTAGGACAAGTTGTAGGAGTCGATATTTATACTAACGATGCTCAAGCTTTTTTATATGACAATGGTGAAAAGATAAGTCTTGGTTTTTTGCCAGGAGATAGCCAAAGCGTAGCTCATAGTATTAATGATAAGGGACAAATTGTCGGCATATCCTATCATGATTCTGGGAGAAAAAGGCTTTTTCTCTATGAAAATGGGGAAATGAGTGAGCTTGATATCAATAGTATTAACTACAATCCCATTATTAGTAACTCAGGTAAGATTTTCGGCTCTTTTCTTGAGACTAATTCTGACAATAATTATTATATTATCCGTTCTCCAGAAGTGACACTATTTTGGTTAAGCGACGACGATTCAGGATTAGGCTTTCATGATGTTAATGACTTCGATCAAACCGCTGGATTCTCGCACACGACTAACACGGATAACCGTAGCGTATATCGCGCATTTTCTATAAATCAGCTTGGACAGGGTTCTGTATTAGGGGGTGATAAAAGTGTCGCTCATGGGATTAACAATCAAGCTCAAGCAGTCGGTGTCGTGAATGGGAGTGCTGTTTTATTTGAGCAGGGTCAAGTCAGTAGAATAGATACATCTGAGCTAGCTCCCTTGGCTAACATTACGTCAACTGCTGCCTATGATATTAATAATTTAGGTCAAATTGTTGGTAGTAGAACTATAAGAATAGGCTCGTTCGCTCAATCACAATCAAGAGGGTTTTTCTATGATAATGGCAGATTTGTTGACCTTAGGGGGTTTCAGCAACCCAAGAAAATTAACGACCAAGGACAAATAATTGTTAATGAGCTTATTGGTCGCGTTGGTAGCTTTCTATTAAATCCAGTTTATGCAGAATCTAATAGTAAAATTAAAATCGGCAACATCTCTACATTTGGCGATAGTGTTCTTTTACAAGGCGATGAAATAACTCTTACTGGACAAGCAATTACAACTGCTGGGGGTGAGATAAAGATTGATGGTGCTACTACAACAGAGAGAAATCTAACTATTGATAATTCTGTAATTGAAGATGAAGTTATTACTGATGGTGGCGATATTACTTTCACAGGTACTCTTGATAATTCTGGCACTAATAACCTAAGACTTCAAGCAGGTACAGGTAATATTCTCTTTGGAGATGTCGTAGGTGGTGAGGCTACTTTTAACAACATTATTGTTTTTGGTGCGAATACTGTTACAGCAGAAGCAGATATTACTAGCAATGGTCGAATCAAGATTAATGCCACTGAAGATATTACAGCTAAGAATATTACTTCGGAAACTGGCAATGTTAAATTGATCAGTGAAGAGAAATCTATAACTACCGAAGACATCACTACTAAAAATCCTGAAGGTAAAAACATTGTTATTGAAGCAATAGAGGGAATTGATGTTGCTAATCTTGATACTGGGGAATTAGGTGTAGTTAGAATTACTTCTGGGGAAATAGTTGAAAATGACACTGAGACATTAGAAGACGATACAGTTATTGTTGGTGATATTTCTACTAAAAGCATTACAGGAAAAGCAGTTCGGGCTGTAGGGACTGGTAGCTTTACCGCCACAGGAGACATTACGGCTCATGATGGCAGAATTACTGTAGCAGTCACAAATGATGTCAACACTAAAAGCATTAATTCCCTAGTTAAGTCGATTAATTTGATTAGTACTGAGGGAGCTGTAACGGTTGATGGAGATCTCAATTCAGAAAAAGGCGGTGTTGCGATTCATGCTGCTAATGATATCAATACTCAAAAGATTCGTTCTTTTGATGGTGCTGTTGCCTTAAGTAGCTATAACGGCGAAATTACTGTCGAAGATGATATCAATACCGTTAGAGGTGGTGTCACAATTGCAGCCAAGGAAGGGGTTGAGATTGCCAGAATCACTACAGGAATAGGAGAAGTCAATATTGGTAGTGGTGGCGACATCATAGCTAACGGGAATATTTCAACTAATGTCGGCTATGTAAATCTCAAAGCTGGTGGTCGTCTTGATGTTCAAAGTGTAACTACCAATGACGGATATGTCAGTCTCGGGGCAGATAGCAATGTAGAAATTCAAAGTTTGACTACAAATAGCGGCGCGATTAACTTAATTAGTGCTACTGGTAGTGTTGCTGTGGCAGGAAGTATTGATACAGCGGGTAGCTATGTGGCGATTGAAGCTGCTTTAGAAATTATTGCCTCGGCAATTGAAGCCAATGGTGGCGGAGTAGACTTGATTGCCAACTCTGATTTTGGTGGTAATGCAACTCTAATTGCTAGCGGTGGTATTAGTGACGTTGGTACTGATGTAATTGACAGCCTCGGTGAGATTATTCTCGAACAACAAGAATTTGTTTCGGAAGTGGTTAACGATTTAATCTACCATTATCGAGGCGTTGGCGAGTTTATTCTCGGGGTTTTGTATCAAACGACAGCTAACAATCTCGAAGATGCTTTCAATATCGGGCAATTTTTCCTTCCTCTTAAACTAAGCGAGCGAGATAAAAGAAATTGGACTCAGATAATTGAGAGTCAATCAACAGCTTTTCAGTTGGGAAGAGAATTAGCTAATGCCGCCTCTATCGTACAAGGAATCATTGAAATTTTTACGGGTGGCGCAGCAGTAATCAGTGGTAGTTCATTGTGTTTAGCTGGTGCAGGTGCTACTTTGGGTGCTAGTTGTTTCGCTGCGGCACCTGCTATTGCGGGTGGCGCAGCACTATCAGCCCACGGACTTTCTTTAATTAAAAACGGTCTTGAGAATAATACTGATGCTAATTTGATTGATGATTTGCTTGCTCCTCAGAAGATGGCAAGTACTGGCGGGGCAAATGGTGCTGATGGTTTGGCTGAGAAAATAGGGACAAGTCCAGATAGAGTAAAGAATGCATTAGAAGTTCTAGGTACTAAGAAGGTCGAACAACTAGAAGGTAGATTGAACTTCACAGAGACTCGTTTCCAGAGAGATGCATCAGGTCAACTTGTAGAAACCAAGCAAGAGGTCAAGCTTCTCAATCGCGTATTAGATAAAAGTAAAGAGCTTATCTTTAATGTATCAAAAGCCTTTGATTTTGTAGACAATAAGGCTAAAGGCATTAATGATATTGATGGTATCGACGATATCCGAGCAACAATAAAACAAAATAGAGACAGACAAAACAAACCACAACTTATTAACGATACAGAGCTTAATACAGCTTTTATAGAAAACAATAATTTTATAGAACAATATCAAGGTAGAGCTTCTGGTGCATTTGCAAATCGTTTTGGAAAAGCTAACTCTTCTGAACTAAATAACATTCAAGCTAGAGGAGAAATTAACACAGCAAAAGATATTCTTGACGGAAATACACTATTAGGGAACGACGTGAGATTGCGCGGGCTTCCCGAAAGAACTAACACACAAAAGAATCCTGAGTACTTTGCGACTATGCCAAATGGTGATACTCGTTTAGTAGAGGTGAAAACTCTTAAAGATACCTTTAATCAACGCAAATTAAAAATAAATCTTCAAGATGCAACCGATCAAATAGCAGGATATCCAACTAAAAATGTTAGTAACAAAGGCTATGTTAGATTAGACTTTAGAAACACAGACCCTATATCCCAAAAACCTAATTGGTGGCTTGGTAAAGTTACAAAATTTTTAGTAGATCCGAAAAGAAAGAAAGAAAAAGTAGTAACTCCAGGAATTGAAGTAGTAGAATTTGTAGAGATTTTATACAAAAATCCACAGAATCAAGTTCAACAGATATATATGAGAATAAATAACGGGGTAGTAGGCATAATATAGCTATTTGAATTCAAACATTAATTATATAAAAAAAATGCAAAATTATAGCTTGTCAAATGAAAAAACCGTGTGTGATACCTGGGGAGCAAAAAAAAATGCAGATTCTTGGGATCTTATATTAGAATTTGACTATAATAATAAATCGATTCGAGAACATAATAATTGGTATGCAGAAACATTAAAAAATACTTTAGAAGCTTTTTCTTCTTTAGCCAAGGCTTATGCAATATCTTTCGACCCTATCTATAGCATTAAAGATAACCCTAAAGGAGTGACTTTGATTAAGCAAGAAAATCAATCTTATGATAATTATACAAAAACCATTTTTGAAGTAATAAAACAATATCCTGCTGATATTGATTCTATCAATATAGGATTTGATTTCTTTGTTTATGTTCGTACGGAAAAATCTTTTCCCAAACCAACTCGTATTTGGATAAGAGAATTTGGAGAATCAAATGATTTAGGCGGTATGCTGATGCAGCTAAGTATTGAAGATGAAGAAGCGGGAATTTTATTTTCTATGAATCATACGCTTTTCTATCCTTTTTCTTATCCAACAGGAGAAGATAATACAGAACTTTTTGAGTTAAATCGTCCACTACTTGAAGGAGCATTGAGAAATTGGGAACAGAAGCTTGATGGGAAAATAGAAGTTGATGGTTTAAAAGGAATTTATGAATATGGCTTTTTACCAGAAGATCAATGGTAAATAAAAATTAATTGTTTATAACTTTGCGTTTTTTTGTCTCTATTGTTGTTCAAAATAATAGAGACTTTTTTGGCTCTGTAATTAATAGCTGAAGGTTTACCTGGAATCTATAAATATGGGTTTTTACCAGAAGATCAATGGCGTTCAAAGACTAATTAATAGTACTGGCTTATTTGTCTGAAAACCGAATCTATTTTATTCCTTGTTGTTATCTATAGCAACAGGGATTTTTTTTAATAGTTCATTTATCAGAATCTTTTTCAACATCTTTTTGATAAAAGCGAGTCGATTATCAAGAAAGTCTTGGGTACTTATAAAAGAGTGAGCAACGATGCAGATGCTATTGCTGATATTCAAGAGAATTTATCTTTGAATAAGATAAGAATAAACAATAATCAAAGTAAACAATCTATTAGTGATAGTCAATTAGAAGAAGCATTTACAAAAACAAACCAGTTCTTAGATAACTACAAAGGTAGAGTATCAGGCGCATTTGCTAACCGTTTTGGTAGAGCATCAGCCAAAGGCAACAATCAAAATCTACCTATTCCTAGAGCCCTGGATCACGTTCAAGCATCAGGCGAGATTAAAACTGCTGAAGATATATTAGATGGAGCAACGCCATTAGGAAATAATGTACAAATGCGTGGACTCTCCGAAGTAGTGAGAACTCAGAAAAATCCAGATTTTCTAGCTACTATGCTTGATAACAGTACTCGTCTAGTAGAAGTTAAAACGCCCACTGGAAAACCTGGAAAAATAACCTCTAATCTCAATAAAGCTATAGACCAAATAACTGGCAGTCCTTTTAGAAGTCAAGTGAGCGACAAAGCTTATATTCGTGTGGACTATACAAACGCCAAACCTGTTACTGGTGATGAAAACTTTTTGTTTGATAAAATTAAGATGGGTTTACTTAATGACGAAATAAATGGGCAACCAATTACACCAGGGACTCAGCTAGTAGAATTTGTAGAACTTTTGTATAAAGATGCTAGAAATGGTAATCAAGTAACGCAAATATTAGTAAGAGTTGAAAATGGAATACCAAAGATATTCAGAGGTAATTAACAAAAAATATGAGTGAAGTATTTGATAATATTTACTTACCCTGCGTTGAACCGTTACTTGACACTTGGGCTGTTACAAAACAAGGTGGAGAATGGGATATTAGCCCTTCTGTTGATTTGTCTAATACCTCTGCTAGAGAACGTAATACTTGGTGTGCAGAAGCAATGATGTCAACGATTGAAGCTTTTTCTTGTTTGACTAGAGTATTTCGTATATCGTTTGGACCTATTCCTACTCTCGATAAAAAAACAAAAGTTAAAGGAAAATCGTTTTCATGGGATTTTAACGAACCTTACCATAATTTTCTTGAAACAGCATATCAATCTTTGAAAGATTATCCAGTTGATATTTATATTCTTTATATTGGAGTTGATTTGTTTGTTTATGTTCGTACTAAAGAATCTCCAAACAAACCAGTTCGCGCTTGGATTAGAGAATGTGGTGACTATTCTTACGAAATGGCAGATCTTCAGATTAGCTTAGAACATATGATGAACAATGAGCCATTCTTATATTTCGGGATGCATCACACGCTTTTCTATCCTGATTCTTGGAAAGGTCATGATGACAATACAGAACTATTTGAGCTAAACAGACCATTTCTAGAAGAAGCATTGAAAAATTGGGAACAAAAGTTTAATGCTTCAATTGAAATTGAAGGCTTACCTCAAATTTATAAGTACGGTTTTTTACCATATAGCTAGCGGTAAATAAAAACTAACTGTTAATAATTTCATTTTATTAAAGTCTCTATTGTTGCTCAAAACGATAGAGATTTTTTTGATTTGTAATGAAAATAATACTGATGCTAAGAGCTGATTCCTAAAGTAAATATTAAGTTAGCTAGATACCAATCATGATATGGATTTTAGACTGCTATTAGTTCAAATGTTCTGACTTAAGGAAACAATTGCTAAACAAGGGTTTTAGCTTGTTAAGGAATCAGCTCTATTTGATTGATGATTTGCTTGCTCCTCAGAAGATGGCAAGTACTGGTGGTTCTAATGCAGCACGTGGTTTAGCTAAACAGTATGGAGTAAATAGAGACAAAGTAAGAGCGGGATTAGAAGTACTTGAACCAAAAGAATTTATCCAGTTTAAAAATCAAATAGACGGTCAGGGTGCTGATGCTAAAAACCTTTTCAAACCTCTTTTTGATAAAAGCGAGTCAATCATCAAAAAAGTCTTTGGTAATTATAAAACCGTTAATGGGGATGCAGATGCTATTGCCGATATTCAAGATACTCTATCTTTCAACAGAAAAAACCAAAATAACAAAAAATTTCTCGATGATAACCAGCTAGAAGATGCTTTTACTAACGCTAATAATTTTCTAGATCGATATAAAGGTAAGGTGTCGGGCGCGTTTACCAATCGTTTTGGCAGAGCAGCAGCAACGGGAAATACTCCTAGTTCATCTAATTTAACACCCCAAGATTACAAACAAGCTTTAGGAGAAATTGAAACTGCTGAAGACCTTTTAGATGGTAATACAATAGTAGGAAACATTGATCGGCTTTATGGAATTCCCGACAAAACTACAGTACCATTTCGTAAGAATCCTGAATTTGCAATCACTCAAAACGGTTCAACTCGTTTAGCTGAAGTTAAAATACCTGATGGAGAGATAGCTTCAGGTAGAAATACTTTTAGCAATAGTATAAAAAATAATCTAGGTGGTGCAATTAAGCAAATTATAAATCGCGATTATTTTGATAATCCAACAAACAATGCCTATATTCGTCTTGATTTTAGAAAATCACCTGATGCTGTATCTAAAACCAGAGACTGGGTTTTCCGAAAGGTTAAAGTTCGTTTAGAAAACGATTTTGATGTAATTGTTGGGGAAAATTCATTAAAAATAAACAAGCAAGGAATTGATGTTGTAGACTTCGTAGAAGTATTTTATAAGGACGCAAATACAGGTGGAATTCAGAAATTAGAGATTAAAGTAGAAAATGGCATAGTTAAATTACTAAATTAAAAAATTATGAATACACACAATTATGTAATTGATAAAAATTTACCAGTAATCGAACCTCTCTATGATACTTGGGGAGGTAAAAAAAGTGCTGGCTACTGGGGCTTAGATGGAGAATTAGAATGGCGTGATTTTTCTGCTCAAGAAATAAATGCTTGGTTTGCTGAAAGTTTAGCGAAAACGCTTGATGCTTTTTCTTCTCTTGCTAGAATATCTCATATTCTTTGGAGAAATGGTGAAAATAATAGAGGAAGTATTGGATTTAGATTAGAACTAGAATCATACTCTTCTTATGAGGAATATCTTGAAAAAGTATTTCAATGTCTGAAAAATTATCCCATTTTAATAGAGGAAATTGAAATACAAGTAGATATGTTTGTTTATGTTAGAACAAATATATCCCCCAATAAACCAATTCGCTCTTGGGTCAGAGGATTTGGGGATATATCTATCAATATAGATCAAGAAGATGAAGATGCTGGTCTTTGGCTAAATATGGAGCATACGCTCTTTTATCCATTTTCTTATCAAAATGGTAAAGATAATTCTGAGTTATTTGAATTAAATCAACCGTTACTTAAAGAAGCATTAAAAAACTGGGAACAAAAGTTTAATTCCAGAATTGAAGTTGAGGGTCTACCAGGAATATATAAATATGGATTTTTACCAGAAGATCAATGGTAGCTAAAAATTAGTAAGTATTTAAAACAGCTAATTTAAATTTTCTAGTCCTCTGTTGTTATCGATAGCAACAGGGATTTTTTTTGATGATTCTCGTGATTTGGCTAAAAAAATAGGGGAAAGTCCAGATAGAGTAGAGAATGCATTAGAAGTTCTTGGCTCGAAAAAGATTGAACAGCTTGAAGGCAGATTGAACTTCACAGAAACTCGTTTCCAAAGAGATCAATCAGGTCAACTCGTACCAACTGAGCAAGAGGTCAAGCTTCTTAATCGCGTATTAGATAAAAGTAAAGAGCTTGTCTACAACGTATCAAAAGCCTTCGATTTAGTAGATAACAAGGCTAAAGGTATCAACGATGTTGATGGCATCAACGATATTAGAGCAACAATAAAACAAAATAGAGTTAGGGATGATAGAACACAGCTTATTAGCGATACAGAGCTTAACACTGCTTTGATAGAGAACAATAAATTTATTGAGCAATATCAAGGTAGAGCCTCTGGTGCTTTTGCTAATAGATTTGGTAGAGCAAGCTCTAGCTCTCCAAAAATGGACTCTATTCAAGCTCAGGGAGAACTAAATACTGCAACAGATATTCTTGATGGAAATACTGTGTTAGGAAATAATGTGCGAGTACGCGGACTTCCTGACAAAGTTAATACTCAGAAAAATCCTGACTATTTATCTATCATGTCAGACGGCAGCACTCGTATAGTAGAAGTAAAAACTATGACAGGACAAGTAGAACGTAACCTGAGCGGTCGTCTTAGAAATGCAATTGGTCAAGTAGAAGGAAATATTTCTATAACTAATCCGACTAAAAACGGATATGTTCGATTAGATTATAGAAATGCGAATTCTACAAACAGACAATCTAATTGGTGGTTTAATAAAATCAGAAATATCTTAGAAGACACCCAAGGAGGAAGTATTACACCAGGAATTGATGTAGTCGAATTTGTCGAGGTTTTATATAAAAATCAATCAGGCGAAGTAATAAATATACTTATAAAAGTAGAAAATGGAACAGTAAAACTATTACCATGAGTTAATAATTAATAAAATGCCCAACCACAATCAATCCTACGCAAAAGCAATATGTGACACATGGGGGGTCAAAAAAGATGCAGGTTATTGGAATGCATGTTTGAAATTTGATTCTAAAAAAGATTCTATTTTAGACCACAATAAATGGTACGCCACAATAATGAAGGGAACAATTGAATCTTTTTCTCCTTTAACAAGAGTTCACAAGATATATTTTGGTTCAATCCCAAAATTTAGAAAAGAGATTAAAGGAATTAATATAGAAAGACAATCGGATGAATCAAATGTTGAATATTTAGAATCAGTTTTTCAAGCGATTGAAAAATATCCAGTGGATATTGAATATCTTAATATAAAGTTTGATTTTTTCGTTTATGTTCGCACAGAAGAATCATTTCCAGAAGTAACTAGAGCTTGGATAAGAGAGTTTGGTCAGTCTATAAACCTTGGAGATATAACAATTTATCTTAATCTTGAAGATCGAGATCCTTATGCTTGTTTCAATATAGAGCATACGCTTTTCTACCCTTTTTCTTATCCAACAGGAGAAGATAATACAGAGCTTTTTGAGCTAAATCGACCATTGATAGAAGAAGCATTGAGAAACTGGGAACAGAAATTCGATGCGGAAATAGAAGCTGATGGTTTACCTGGAATATATAAGTATGGTTACTTACCAGAAGACCAATGGTAAATAAAAATTAATTGATTATAACTTTGCGTTTTTTAAGTCTCTATTGTTGTTCAAAATAATAGAGACTTTTTTGGCTCTGTAATTAATAACAGCATCGAAAACGATACTAATCTTAGTAAGAGTTGAAAATGGAATACCAAAAATATTTAGAGGTAATTGAGTAAAAAATATGAACGAAACATTTAATAACATTTACTTACCATGCGTTGAGCCATTGCTTGATACTTGGGGTGTTACAAAACGAGGTGGTGATTGGAGTATTACCCCCTCTGATGATTTATCTAATACTTCTGTAGAAGAGCGCAATACTTGGTATGCACAAGCAATGATGTCAACGATTGAAGCTTTTTCTTCTTTGGCTAGAGTTTATATAGTTTCTTTTGAGCCTGTTTCACGAGAAAGTGAGATAGGAAGTAAAACGCTCAAATGGGATTTAGAAGAACCTTACAAGAATTATCTTGAAAACGTATATGAAGCTGTAAAAAATTATCCAGTTGATATTTATATCTTATATGTCAGACTAGATTTCTTTGTTTATGTTCGTACCGAGAAATCTCCAGACAAGCCGATTCGCTCTTGGATTAGAAAATGTAGTGATTTTTATAATGTAGCTGATATTCACATTAGTATTGAGCATTTATTGAATTATGAACCAGATCTATCATTAATAATGAATCACACGCTTTTCTATCCTGATTCTTGGATAGATCAGATAGACAATACAGAGTTATTTAAGCTTAATAGACCATTATTAGAAGAAGCATTAAAAAATTGGGAGCAGAAGTTTGATGCTGAAATAGAAACGGATGGCTTACCTCAAATTTATAAGTATGGTTTTTTACCATATTAATTTATAGCAGAATATTAATTACTATTCATGACTGATTAGTAAAAGACTAACTATTTTTATTCCTTGTTGTTGTTCATAGCAACAAGGATTTTTTTGATGGTTCTTGTGGTTTGGCAAGAAAAATAGGGACAAGTCCAGATAGAGTAGAGAATGCATTAGAAGTTCTTGGATCGAAAAAGATTGAACAACTTGAAGGCAGATTAGTTTACAAAGAAAAGTATTTTGACAGAATTGATTCAGTAGAAAAAGAGCGAACTGTAAATCTGCTAAATCGTGTGTTAGACAAAAGCAAAGAACTTATCTTTAATGTATCAAAAGCCTTTGATTTTGTAGACAATGAGGCTAAAGGCATTAAGGATGTTTAAGAAACTGGGAAAATGAGTTTAATTCTGAAATTGAAGCTGAAGGTTTACCTGGAATCTATAAATATGGATATTTGCCAGAATATCAATGATAACTTGATTTGCTGATATAGAGTTATAGAATTTGAATTTGAATTAGAAATAGATTAAGCGATTGTTTATTACTAATAAGTAATCGCTTTTCTGTGACATTAATTAATATTCTGTCTAGATGCGATCTCCTCAAAAAGTTATGTAACTATTGAAGCTTTTTTGGATGTGATCGCTGCCCTATTGGTCAAAATAAACCTGGTTTATATTTTAATAGCTCTTGCCCAAGAGGGCTGCCTTCATCAAATCTGTATTTATAAAGTGGAATCATTATGGAATTTGCTACAGGTATTGATGGAAAGAGTTTGAAAAAATCTTTAGCAGGTTGATGTAAATATAGGGCATAGCCAGAAACCATACCAGACTTAAACGAATCAATTTTATATACATTATTCCAAGTAGTTTTGGCACAGAAGCCGAATTGATGTAACTCAACACCTTCAGGTGAGGTTACTATTTTTGAGGTAGTTGTGCCAAGTATGAAAAGACCAATCAAACCAGTGATAGGAGTAAAACCTACAATTACTTTCATGACGATAATGTCAAGACTTGGCTGATAATTATCAAGATCCAAAATAAATAAAAATATAAATGATATTCCGAGATATATCAAAACACTCCCTAAAAATAGAATTATTCCTATTCTAAGTTTTGAGCGATGATTTTTTGGATAATGAGTTTGTTCAGAAGACATTGATAACAACTTAATAGCTAATATGCTTTATACTTCAATTGTATATCTATTTCTTCCACATATCCTATAGATCTATAAAAGAATTCTCTACTGACACACTTTTTTATCCGTTTTCTTATAATGCTGATGACAATGATGATAATACTGAACTCTTTAATTTAAATAGACCGTTACTAGAAGAAGCACTAAGAAACTGGGAAAATAAATTTGATGCTGAAATAGAAGCTGACGGTTTACCTGGAATATATAAATATGGTTATCTTCCGCAAGACCAATGGTAAATGAAAATTAATTGTTTATAACTTTGCGTTTTTTTGTCTCTATTGTTGTTCAAAATAATAGAGACTTTTTTGGCTCTGTAATTAATAACAGCAGCGAAAACGATACTAATCTTCTAAACATATAGTTTAAAATTTACTGTCCCTTATTGTTATCGAAAGCAATAGGGGTTTTTTAATGTTTAAGATTTATTAGTCTATAAGCCATTTGAAATTAGAAATGGCATTAAACTACCATAATTACACTACCACTTAGAATGAAATAGCCCTGTATAAGAGACTGTTTCGGGATAAAAGATTAAGGCAAAATTGTGCAAGGAGATGAGGACGGGGAGACAGGGAGACAGGGAGACAGGGAGACAAAAAGATGAGATGGGTTTTTGATACTCTTTATTTCCTACTCATTACTCATTACTCATTACTCGTTACTCGTTACTCGTTACTCGTTACTCAATATCCTTAACGATTTAATGTTTACTTTACAAACACACTCTAAGACCCGTTCTATAACTCGATTTTTCTCATTGATTAGCTCAACCCTTAATCAAAAAATGTTGCTGGCGACACTTTAAATCTTTTTGATAATGCCTCAATTTGTCTGGCATTCAGTTTTCTTTTGCCATTCAGTATTTCTGATACCACTCCCTGAGAACCTATTTCTGGTAGCTCTGACTGAGACAAAGAATGTTCTTCTATTAGATACAGTAAGGCGTCTATTCCGCTACATTTTGGTAGCTGATAGTTTTCCCGATCGTATGCTTCTATCAATATTCCCAAAGTATCTAGCAAGCTATACAGAGGATTCGACTCATCATCCCCCACTTCGTCTAGTAGGCTATTCAATCTTTCTACTGCTGCATCATATTCCTCTTCGTTTCTTATTGATAAATAGGGTGCTATTTCTAGCCAATGCTTTTTCAGTTCTGATGCTATTACTGTCATTCCTTCCAGTCTCCTTTGTCGTATTCTTTGTGAGCTAATATATTTCTCACATAAACTTTTTGGCGATTAATCGGTAGTCAATTATGATTCGTGCGCATAAGTCTAATTAGGCTTATGAAGAATAAAAATATAATAATGTAAATATTTAAAGCGATGCCGACCGCTTAGCTTCGCAAATCGCCAGCTCCTTAAGCAACCTCCGAGAATCAATTGGGACTATACTTTAGATGCCTGCAAACTATTGATCAATCATTTACTACCAATGAGAGATTTGTATCCGCCGATTGAACCTTATGCTCAGGGAAAGCTCCAAGTTTCTAACCTACATACCATTCATTATGAAGAATCAGGTAATCCCGATGGCAAACCAGTTATTTTTCTCCATGGAGGACCTGGCGGCGGAATGATTCCTGCTTACCGTCAATACTTCGATCCTCAACTATGGCGGATTGTAATTTTTGACCAAAGAGGTTGCGGACAAAGCACTCCCTATGCAGAATTAAAAGAAAACACCACCTGGGATTTGGTCAAGGATATCGAACAGCTACGAGAACACCTCAATATTGCTCGCTGGGTAGTATTTGGCGGCAGTTGGGGTAGCACCTTATCATTGGCATATTCTCAGACTCATCCTGACCGCTGCAAAGGCTTGATTTTGCGCGGCATATTTATGTTGCGTCCTTCAGAGATTCGCTGGTTTTATCAAGAAGGTGCCAATCATATCTATCCC
>JBCCDL010000013.1:0-22612 GCA_039030815.1 Cyanobacteria bacterium P01_A01_bin.83
CAAATGAGAACGGCTAAAGCGCACCATAACCGCACCCCGAATCTTTGCTCCATCTCTGGTAAAGGCTTCCGTTTCAATTAAACTCAAACAACGAGATGTCTTGACTCCTGCATTATGTAGCGCCTCCGCAGCCAGAACTTCTCTCACTCCACCTTTTAAGGTTAAGCGACCGTCTCTAGACTGGGAATGAGGAGTTTGTCCCGATCCTTTGGTACCAAAATCATATAGTCCTCCATCAATTCCCCTTACCTGACCGTAAAGAAACCCCCGTCCATCACCTAAGTAGGGATTATATTGACCGAACTGATAACCATGATAGCGAAGTGCTAAACAAGATTGATCGCCTTTAAAACGACTGCCAAAATCGATAAAATGTTGATCGCTTACTGTAGCTGGATCTAAACCGAGAATTGGCAGCAGCTTATCATTGCGAAAGCGCAAGATATGTTGAGAGAAGTTAGCAGGTTGGACGCGATCAAAGTATTCGTTGCCTAACGACTCTAAAGCAGTTTCGTATTTGAGATCGAAGAAAGGATTTGTCTTTAGTTTTTTGTTATTCGTCATTTGTCCTTTGTCTCTATTTGCAACTAACAACTAACGACTAACAGCTAATTACTAAAATGAACTACTCACTACCTACTTCGTGAGGTAGGAGTATCCTAAACTCACTTTCAGTTGCGGGTTTTATTCCGCTTTCAAGTTTCCCGTCTCACAGGCTTCTGCCTCCATTGAGCAAGCTCAATCTTGGTCTTACGATGCCTCCACAGGCAGCAACGGCAGCACCGTCCGTTGACTAGCAACTTACACAGCTAGATTTTAGTTTGGTTGTTTTACTTGGCTGACATTAGCTGGACTGTATACGGGTTAGTCTTATTGGCATTGCAACCGTACTTACACCATCGACTAAGCGGTCTTCTCATGATTGAGGTAGAGAGCGAATCCCATTTCACACTTCTGAGGAAACAAGCTGCTATTTCAAGCCTTGCAACTTGAGAACAAAATTATTATATAACGTCTGAAGACCATGATATATAAAGAGTTCATAAATTGTTTATTAACGCTCCTACCGTCGCGGGGCTATCCATCCCACAACCTGCTACGCGAGGTTGGGGAGTTCCGCCCATTTTGTTAAAAATGTTTTGCAGTCTGCTTATCGGGATTAAACTGAAATCTTTTATTGCCATAGGTTTCCCCATATAAATTAAAGGTTACAGTTGGTTCATCTCCTACTGCTTCGATGCTATGAATGGCATCGCTAGTAAAGCTAATGATATCTCCTGGTTCGATAATTCTTTCCCCTACACGATCAATTTTGTCAGGAAATTCACTGGTAGGACTGCGTTTCCAAAAAGTATTTTTCTGTTTACCCTCCAAGACCATCACAATACCCCAAGTACCATGATTGTGAATCGGTGAACTAGTTCCAGGTAGACTCATCTCTGTTTGAATAGTCATGGGAAATCCCAATTCATCGTACAGCATGACTATAGAAACTCCAGTCTTTTGGTTTGGTTCAGGTAGGCGAGTTTTGACAGTGTAGCAGTTAAGCACCAGTTTCCTAACTAACATTCGTAGTCCTGATAAAGATGCTTCTTCATCTCTTCCTTCCATCGCAGCTAGTCTAGTAATGTCCTCTGCTTCTGTTAAAAACCGATATAGGCGATATTCTTCGGCTAACAAGTCCCACTCTCGCACCGATTGACAAAGATAGCAAACACCGTCCTCTTTTACCACCCAATCTGCTGTTTTCATTACTTTTGGTTTTCGTTTTTTATTCTTGGTTATTAGTTGTTCGTCTTTTGTGTAACAATCACGAACCAATGAACAATGATTGACCACTAACTACTAACTACCAATCCACTACCTATGCTTCCTTTCTGCTATCAACACTTGAGCAATCCATTCTGGTAAATCTTCGAGATCGCTATTAGTTTCTGAATCTCTAATAGGTGAGTCAAATTCATAATAAGGCTCACACTTGCCATTATCGTATACTTCTACGATCCAGCGATCGGGAAAGCCATCTATGCCAATTTCTACACCATAACCTTCTTCTCCTAAAGTCCTAGTGGATATTATGGTGAACCAATCTCGATCTTCTGCTGGTACATTCCACTCATGAGTCAAAAATGTAAAGGCTAATTTTTCTGCTTCGGTTGAATCGATCATCTTATTTTGTTATTTATCTTTAGTAATCAATAACGAACGATTAATGACCTATGAATAACCATATTATGTCCCTGTAGTACCAATAACTACGCTTTTGCGTTCTGAGCGCAATATTTCGGCAATACTCACAGGCATTTCTTCTAACCCCGTCTCACTTTCAGTTGCTTTAATTGGTGAGACAAAGGTAAAGCAAGGGTCGCAATCTTTGGTTTCATCGTAAACTTGAATTATCCATTTATCGGGTAATCCTTCTACGCCAATTTCTACTACGTACCAGCGATTATCGACGCTATGGGAACTTAGAGGAATGAAAAAATCGCGATCATCTTCAGGAAGTTCATAATCTTCTAAGAAAAATTCTAACGCCATCTTTTCGGCATGTTTTGCAGTTAGTTCCATAGTAATATTAAATACTTTAATTTTTGCTACAAATGAAATTGTCTTGGTTAGTCGTTAGTCGTTAGTCGTTAGTCGTTAGTCGTTAGTAAGAACTTATTACTCATTACTACATGCGGCGTAAAGTAGCGCCAAAGTTCCCGCGTGTGCGTACTACACTACCTTTTCTCTATGTCTACCAGAGTGTTTATCAATATGAAGTTCTCCGCCAACTGCCCAATTTTCTCGGCTAAACTCATCAATGTGAACAGTTACCCATTCGGGTTTGGTGCCTAAACTAGAAACGATAGTATCAGTAACTGCTCTGGCTAGTTCTCGCTTTTTTTCTACAGAGTGTCCGTCGGCAATTTGAATGGTTACAAATGGCATTACACTTCTCCTTATTTGTTAATACTGAAAATAAAAGCAAAATTTGAATCTTCTGCTATTAATCTTGGAAGTTAAATATTTCTTGAATTGAGGCTGAATTAAAATCTTGTGGATACAGCGATCGCCTAAAAAGCTGCTTATTAATAAAGTCAACTATTAACACTAAAAATCTAACTTTTTGGGATTTATGTTTTTAGTAGTGTTAGCTACCGATTAATCCAATTGGCTTAAATATTCAGAATTAATTAATTATTTTGCCCTTACTGATGAGTCGCACAATGTCGGTTTGTGGCAAAACATAGCTATACCAAGTCAGTTGTTTTACTGACGTTACGCAAAATAAAGGGCTTGCCCGCATGTACGGAGAATTAATATTTTCAATAGACTATGAGAGGAGATAGAGTAAGTCCCCAGTCCCCAATCCTCAATCCCCAATTCCCAATCCCCAATTCCCAGTCCCTATCTCAGAAGATTTATTCTGTGCGTAACATCAGTTGTTTTACTTCTATTTTGGCTTTTTCTAAGCTTCCTTTACTTCATGCCTTCTTGATAAATGGCACTAGATGCATCATGTAATCTCGTTTTCCAATGGATACACCCGCCATGCGAAGAATGTCGTAAGCCGTGACTAAATGAAAATAGAAGTTTGGCATGAGAAATTCATGGACGTAATTGCTACGTGATAGCTCAATATATGCTCCCTCGCCTATGTCAATGCGCGTAATCTCATCTATTTTGATGTCCTCAACGTCAATACGGGCAACAAGTTTCTTAGTATTCGCTATATGCTCGTATGCCTGAGACAGGGATATAACTTCTGGATTTAGATTATCCATTGGTTTGCCATCGCACCACAAAGCAAAGTTCCTTGGTTGATTGCAGGTAAAAGCGATCTGTGTGCCAAGGGGAAGCATATCAGCTACAATTTGCTTCTGAAGAAATGACTCATCATCATTGAAATGAGATTGAGCCAACTTTAACAGGTGTTCGAGAGTGGTTAGACGACTTTGGAAGATAGTTTTAATTGAATCTATATCTTGACTTTGCATTTTATGACTCCTTGCAGCTTTAAGCTATAAGCTTTTTTAAACAATCAAAAAATTCAGACTGTTTGAAATCGAGATCTGAAAAAATAGTTTTGTCTTGTACTGAGCTATTAATCACTAGATTTCTGTTCCCACCGACGAAATAAAAATATCCATAGTGGCAAAGATAGGTTTAAAGCCATTAAGCGCACTGAATGGGCTACTGTTACAATCTCTGGATTGTGATTTAGTGCTAGCGCCACCAAAATCATTTCTGTTGAACCTCCTGGGGCAGTTACCAGCATACAAGTGAGCCAATCCCAAGAGGTAAAGCAGGTGGCAATAGTTGCAGCCACAAATCCACTAGCAATAGTCATAGCTACAGAAATGAAGGCATAAACAATATTTTTACTGGTAATATTTACCCGTTTACTCCAGGCTTCACCGACAGTAATCCCCAGTAAGATTTGACCAATCAGACTAATAACTTGAGGCGGTGTAAACCTAATATTGTCCAGAAGAGGAAGATAGTTAATTGCAGAATTAAAAACTATGCCCACAATTAAGGTACCGAAAAATGAAGCGGCGGGAATGCGTAATTTGCCTGCTATTTTAACTCCGCCCCAGGCTACAGCTAGGGCTAAGATTAAGAGCAATATATAGCCTGAATCGTTCTCGATGGCATAATCTTTGAGGGTCAGAGTGTCTTGTTCAAGATGACGGTCGGATATTCCTGCTATCAGAGGAATAATTAAAACAACGCTGGTAATTCGTAGTGTTTGTACCATCGCCACTAAAGAAACATTGCGGTTATACTCAGCAGCAATCCCAGACATAGTAGCAACTCCTCCTGGCACGGTAGCTAGCATAGCGTTGAGGAGGTTAGTGTGGCTGATGCGAGAGTAGAAATAACCAATCCCGCCACCACACAGCAGCATAAATAAAGTGAGAAAAATGAATAGCGGTAGACGAGAAGATGCCGCTAACAAATTACTATCGGCGATCGCAAAACCAATAGATAAGCCCACCATCGCCTGTCCAATTTTTCGACCTATTTTATTAGATTTAAATGTTTTATGGGATATGAGTTGATAAGCTTTGATTACCGATACTCCTGCACCCATTCCGCCAAAAATCCAGGCAATGCTACCTAAACCGACCCTAGCGATCGCCATTCCTAGAAATAAAGCGACAGTTATTTCGATGGTCATGATTAAAAATCTAGAAACTGCTGCTTTAGCTATGAGCATTGCATAATACGCCTAGTATGGTTTGAGGTCTAATAAATTTCTTGTACAAGTCTTGATTTAACTATTCAGTCAGTGGTAATGGGTAATGGGTAATGGGTAATGGGTAATGGGTAATGGGTTATGGGTAATAGAAATTGATTTACTGTTCATGCAAGAAGTCTAAATGTTTTTGACCATGACTTAATTCTAGTTCTGACTGGGTCTTTTCGGCGATCTGTTTAAAACTTTATGTGCTTAATTATCGCTCATTAAAATAATTCATTAGTAGAAAATAGTAAAAATAGCTACAAAATCAAAATAAGTTGTTATAATAGCTACATATCGCTAATAAATTGAAATAGCAAACCTTTGAGCTCAAGCTATATTGAGTGCAATATTGTTTCAGAGCAATTAAATTGCCAAAACTGTTATATTCTATGGTGTTTATTAAAAACAAACAGAAGTAAAAAAAATACCAGAGTCTCAAGAAACAAATACCAGTCCCCTATTAGTTAAATACTAGTCCCCTTTACCCTACCAATAATTTTTCTCTTCACTAGCAAAGGGTTTGAAGGATTGAGTACACCCTAAGCAATCCAATAAAAACTAATCGAGTGCAGGTTTTCGATTTAGCTAAAACCTCGATGATATAACTTTTATAACGTCAACACGGCGAAGAGAAATGATTCTCACCCAGAAGCATTCACTGCCGTCAATCATTCACTTATTTAGTCATTGGTTATTAGTTATATAGTTACTGGTCATTTAGTTTGACACAAACAACCGATGACAGAGAACAAATTACTTACAAATCATTGCGGAATTTAATTCAATGCCACCAACTACCAGCACTACAATAGCTACAGAATCAACGACTAAAGCAAAGAAGTCTTCTAAAGGAGACTGCGGTTGCACTCCCACTAAGCCTCAACCAGCACTCGATCCAAAAATACAAGAAAGAATTGACAAACATCCTTGCTACAGTGAAGATGCACACCATCATTATGCACGGATGCACGTAGCAGTTGCACCAGCCTGTAATATTCAGTGTAATTTTTGCAATCGCAAGTATGACTGTGCCAACGAAAGTCGTCCTGGGGTAGTTAGTGAACTACTTACACCTGAAGAAGCAGCACACAAAGCATTGGTAATTGCTGGCAAAATTCCTCAAATGACAGTTCTGGGTATTGCTGGTCCTGGAGATCCTTTAGCCAATCCCAAACAAACTTTTCGCACTTTTGAATTAGTAGCTGATAAAGCACCAGATATTAAATTGTGCTTATCTACTAATGGTTTAATGCTTCCCGACCACGTAGAAAAAATCAAAGAATTGAATGTCGACCACGTCACCATGACTATTAATATGGTTGACCCCGAAGTCGGTACAAAAATCTATCCTTGGGTACGCTACAATCGCAAACGTTGGAAAGGAGTAGAAGCAGCCCAAATCCTTCACGAACGTCAGATGGAAGGTATTCAGGCACTACAAGAAAATGATATCTTGTGCAAAGTTAATTCGGTAATGATTCCAGGGATTAACGACGAACACTTAGTTGAAGTAGATGAAGTGATTCGTTCCAAGGGTGCATTTCTCCACAATATAATGCCTCTAATCTCTGCCCCCGAACACGGTACTTACTTTGGTTTGACAGGACAGAGAGGTCCTACACCAAAAGAATTAAAAGCTTTACAAGACAATTGTTCTGGCAATATGAAAATGATGCGTCACTGTCGCCAGTGTCGTGCTGATGCCGTCGGTTTATTAGGAGAAGATCGTTCTCAAGAATTTACTAAAGAAAAATTCTTAGAAATGACTCCCGAATACGACTTTGAAAAACGCCAGGAAGTTCATGCAGGTATCAACAAGGTTAAAGATGCCATGAAAGCTGCAAAAGCAGAACGTGCAGCGAAGAAAAAACCCAGAGGTGAGAAAATCTTGGTTGCAGTTGCTACTAAAGGTGGCGGCGTAATCAATCAACACTTCGGTCACGCTAAAGAATTCCAAATCTTTGAAGTTGATGGTGTTGAAGTTAAATTTGTCGGACACCGCAAGGTAGACCACTACTGTCAGGGTGGTTATGGCGAAGAAGCTACTCTAGATAATATTATCGGTGCCATTAAAGACTGCAAAGCCGTACTTGCTGCCAAAATTGGAGATTGTCCTCAAGAAATGCTGAGAAAAGCTGGTGTAGAACCAGTTCAAGGCTACGAAACTATCGATAAGGTTGCGTTGAAATATTACGAAGAGCAGTTTGCTATTGGTAGTTAATTGTCAGTAGTTGGTTGTAGGGTGGGATTCAACAACAACTTGGCGACTATATAGAACAAGCTGTTGCCCACCTATTAAGAAAGCTAGCCTGAACTTATACCAAATAGAAAAAAGAAGGTGACAGATTCTCGTAAGGTGGGCATCGCCCACCCCCTACCCCTAGATTGTTTATCTATATCGCTTTCGGTTAATTGATTTGGTATTAGATTGCAATTAATTTTTATTCGTAGGGTGGGTCAAATTTATGCCTTACAGATAAATAAGCTATTGCCCACCAGTTAAAAGAACAAAGGATAAAAAACCAATGACTGACACCATTTATCTTGATAACAACGCTACAACGAAAATAGATGAAGATGTACTAGCAGCAATGCTACCCTATTTCACTATTTATTACGGTAATCCTTCTAGTATGCACACCTTTGGCGGAAAAATTGGTCGTGTTGTCCGCGAAGCCAGAAACCAAGTAGCCAATCTATTAGGCGCACAAGAGTCGGAAATTGTCTTTACCAGTTGCGGTACAGAAGGAGACAATGCAGCTATCTTAGCAGCACTAAAAGCTCAACCCAATAAGAAACACATTATCACCACAGAAGTTGAGCATCCTGCGATTTTAAATCTATGTCGCAGACTCGAAAGAGAAGATTATACTGTTACTTATCTTTCAGTCAACGAGAAAGGACAAATTGATTTCGATGAGCTAGAAGCCTCTTTAACAGGCAACACCGCCGTAGTTTCTGTGATGTATGCTAACAACGAAACTGGTGTGATCTTCCCCATCGAACAAATTGGGCAAATAGTAAAAGAATATGGCGCACTGTTTCATGTTGATGCAGTACAGGCTGTGGGTAAAATTCCCCTAAACATGGAAACTAGCACCATTGACTTATTAACTCTCTCTGGTCATAAAATTCACGCTCCTAAAGGTATTGGGGCATTATATGTACGCAAAGGAGTAAGATTCCGTCCCTTATTGATTGGCGGACACCAAGAAAGAGGACGTAGAGGCGGAACAGAAAATGTAGCAGGTATAGTTGCGTTGGGTAAGGCGGCAGAATTAGCACAGCAGCATTTAGCAGGTATCGGTCGGGAAAAAATGCTGCGGGATAAGCTAGAGCAAGGTATTCTAGCAGCTATTCCTAATACAGCAGTTAACGGCGGCCCAGATAATCGCTTACCCAATACTAGTAACATTGGCTTCAAATTTATTGAAGGGGAAGCAATCTTACTATCTTTAGATGAATATGGTATCTGTGCCTCTTCTGGTTCAGCCTGTAGTTCAGGATCTCTAGAACCTTCCCACGTATTAAGAGCATTGGGACTACCCTATAGCATCCTCCATGGTTCGATTCGCTTTAGTTTATCTCGCTACACCACTGAAGCGGAAATTGATCGCGTCTTGGAAGTTCTTCCTGGCATAATTGATCGCCTCCGTGAACTTTCCCCCTTCAGTAGCGATGATGCAGACTGGCTTAAAGAACAGGAACAAGCAGTACTCGCAAGATAGAACACATTGTAAGGGTGAACAGCCCTAAAGGTTGCGGTAGTCGCTTTATGAGGGAAACCCTCAAGATCGCGCTACCTTACCGTTCGCCCTTACGGAAAAATTGATAACTGATAACTGATAACTGATAACTGGTAACTAAAAATGTGGGACTATACAGACAAAGTAATGGAACATTTCCATAATCCCCGCAATCAAGGGACGATTAAGGAAAAACAGAAAGGAGAAGAAATCGTTACAGGACAAGTAGGTAGTATTGCTTGTGGAGATGCTCTTAAGCTCCACCTCAAAATTGACGAAGCCAGTCAAACTATTAAAGACGCCACCTTTCAGACCTTTGGTTGCGCTAGTGCGATCGCTTCTTCTTCGGTTCTAACTGAATTACTCAAAGGCAGAAAAGTCGATGAGGCGATGCAGTTAACCAACAAAGAAATTGCCGAATCTCTTGGTGGTTTACCTGAAGAAAAAATGCACTGTTCGGTAATGGGACAGGAAGCTTTAGAAGCGGCAATTCATACCTACAAAGGTATTCCCCTCGACACTCACGAAGAAGATGAAGGAAATCTTATATGTCGTTGTTTTGGTGTCTCTGATACAAAAATCAAAAGAATTATTCGCGAGAATGATCTTACAACGGCAGAACAAGTTACTAACTATGTTAAAGCAGGTGGCGGCTGTAGCTCTTGTTTGCCAGACATTGACGACTTAATTGAAGAAGTTACCACCGAACAAAAACAGATTGAAGTCGAACAAGAAAAAAGCGTTGAGGTTGCATCTGCGATCGCTAGTGCTAAACAAGATTCAAGTACACCATCAAAACCAACTTTAACTAATTTGCAAAAAATCACCTTAATTCAACGGGTGATAGATACAGAAATTCGACCAATCTTAGCCGAAGACGGCGGAGATATGGAACTGTTCGATATTGAAGGAGACATCGTCAAAGTAATCCTCAAAGGTGCCTGTAGCGGCTGCGCTTCTTCTACCGAAACTTTGAAACTGGCAATTGAAGCTACATTACAAGACCGCGTGTTACCTAGCTTAACTGTTGTATCAGTCTAGGTAAAAGGATAAAGGATGAAAAAAATTATTCTTTTTCCCCTTGACCTTTTACCTTTTCCCAAAATCTAAAACCAAAAATGATGCTATTAGCCAACCACTATAACTGCGGAGAGCGATCGCCTCCAAGTCCATAATGAATAAGGACTTCGCAACATAAAGTAATTAATAGTTCGCAGGGAACGTAATTTCCCGTTATCACAACAAATTAACTGTCAATTATCTTTACATAGTTGCGTTGCGATCGATAGTTTCCATTCATCAGAATCAATTCCTTATTTTCTCTATTTCTGGCAAATTCCATAACCTCCGAATATTTTCAATGACCGCAACACCAAAGAATTAAAGAGTTCGTCGGGACGAAATTCCCCCAGCTAAATAGCATTTCTACTCAATCACATTCTTTAGTTGTGTCATCTGCAATCTATTCTTGTTCATCTTCATTGTCCTCTAACAATTTAACGAGAAATAATCATGAGACAAATAGCATTTTACGGAAAAGGCGGAATCGGTAAATCCACTACTTCCCAGAACACCATTGCTGCACTATCTGAAACTCAAAGAGTCATGATCGTTGGTTGTGACCCTAAAGCAGATTCCACTCGCTTGATGCTGCACACTAAAGCTCAAACTACTATTCTCTCTTTAGCAGCAGAAAGAGGTGCAGTAGAAGACATCGAATTAGATGAAGTACTACTTACTGGATATAACAACGTACGTTGTGTTGAGTCTGGTGGTCCTGAACCAGGTGTAGGTTGTGCTGGTCGTGGTATTATCACTGCCATTAACTTCCTTGAAGAAGAAGGTGCTTACGAAGATCTAGATTTAGTATCCTATGACGTACTAGGTGACGTTGTATGTGGTGGTTTCGCGATGCCTATCCGTGAAGGTAAAGCTCAAGAAATCTACATTGTTACCTCTGGGGAGATGATGGCAATGTACGCAGCTAACAACATCGCTCGCGGTATTCTTAAGTATGCTCAGTCTGGTGGTGTTCGTTTAGGCGGTTTAATCTGTAACAGTCGTAAAGTTGACCGTGAAGTTGATTTAATCGAAGCTTTAGCTGAAAAGCTAGGCACTAAAATGATTCACTTTGTTCCTCGCGACAACGTGGTTCAAAGAGCAGAATTACGCCGTATGACTGTGATTGAGTATGAACCCGAGCATCCTCAAGCACAAGAATATCGCGCTCTTGCTCGTAAAATCGAACACAACACAGATTTGGTAATTCCTACTCCCATCACCATGGACGAACTAGAGGAATTATTAGTAGAGTACGGATTTATGGATTCTGATGCAGAATACCAAAAAGTGATCGAAGCAGATAAAGCAGCAGCTTCCGTTTAGTTAGGCAACCAGGACAGAGAATAATTAACTGTTCTTTGTCCTTTGTTATCTGTACCACAAGGGCATAACATCATTGGTCATTCGTTATTTGTTTTTTATTCGATTCATAAAACTAAAGACCAATGACCAACAACCATTATGGAGAGAGAGGATCATGACAACTGTAGATCAAAACAAAGAACTGATTAAAGAGGTACTCGAAGCCTATCCAGAGAAAGCAGCAAAAAGACGCTCCAAGCATCTCGGTGTTCGCGAAGAAGCAAAGTCTGACTGTGGCGTAAAATCAAATAAAAAGTCCGTTCCTGGGGTAATGACTACTCGTGGTTGTGCCTATGCAGGGGCAAAAGGGGTGGTTTGGGGTCCTGTCAAAGATATGGTTCATATCTCTCATGGACCTGTCGGTTGCGGTTACTATTCCTGGTCTGGTCGTCGTAACTATTATGTGGGTACTACTGGTGTTGATACCTTTGGTACCATGCAGTTCACTTCCGATTTCCAAGAAAGAGATATTGTATTTGGTGGGGACAAAAAACTAGCCAAATTAATTGATGAATTAGAAGTTCTTTTCCCTTTAAGCCAAGGAACAACCATTGAATCGGAATGTCCCGTCGGTTTGATTGGGGATGATATTGAAGCTGTTGCCAGAAAGAAAGCAGAAGAAACCGAAAAACCAGTAGTTCCAGTACGTTGCGAAGGTTTTAGAGGAGTTTCTCAATCCCTAGGACACCACATTGCTAATGATACAGTCCGTGACTGGGTGTTACCCAAAGCTGATGAATATCGTAAGCTTCCTGAGGGATTTGAGTCAAGTCCTTACGATGTTAACATTATTGGTGACTACAACATCGGTGGTGACGCTTGGCCCAGTAGAATGCTACTCGAAGCGATCGGCTTGAGAGTAATTTCTCAATTCTCTGGGGATGGTTCATTCAATGAAACAGTAATGACTCCCTTAGCCAAGCTAAATTTAATCCACTGTTATCGGTCGATGAACTATATCTGCCGTCACATGGAAGAAAAATATGGTATCGGCTGGATGGAGTACAATTTCTTCGGTCCAACTCAAATTGCCAAGTCTTTACGTGAGATTGCTTCTAAGTTTGACGAAACTATTCAAGCCAATGCAGAACGAGTAATTGCTGAGTATCAAAAAGATATGGATGCAATTGTCGAACAGTATCGTCCACGTCTAGAAGGCAAAACTGTAATGATGATGGTTGGTGGACTACGCCCCCGTCACGTAATTCCAGCCTTTGAAGACTTGGGTATGAAAGTGATTGGAACTGGTTATGAGTTTGGTCACAACGACGACTACAAACGTACCGCAGATTACGTTAAAGAAGGCACCATTATCTACGATGATGTTAGCGGTCATGAATTTGAGGAATTTGCCAAACAGCTAAATCCCGACTTGATTGCGGCAGGAATCAAAGAAAAATACGTCTTCCAAAAAATGGCTCTGCCTTTCCGTCAGATGCACTCCTGGGATTACTCAGGTCCTTATCATGGCTATCACGGCTTCGCTGTCTTCGCTCGCGATATGGATTTGGCAATTAACAACCCCACTTGGAGTTTAATCAAAAATCCTTGGGATAAGTAGTTTGAAAAGGAAGGAGGAAAGAGGAAAGAAAATTTCCTTATTCCTTGTTCCTTAATTCCCAAGAAGACGAAGGACAAATAACAAACAACAAACAACAGGTAATAGTCATGGCTGAGAATACTGAAAGAAATTTAACTCCTGCCGTCACTTCAGAACCAGGAAAAATTCAAGACCACTTCGATCTATTCCAAAGCGAACCCTATCAAGACTTGTTTGAATACAAGCGTCAGTTTGAAGGTGCACACAGCAGAGAAAAAGTCGCTGAAGTTGCTGAATGGACAAAAACTTGGGACTATCGCGAGAAAAACTTTGACCGTGAAGCCCTAACTGTGAACCCCGCTAAAGCTTGTCAACCCTTGGGTTCTCTCTTTGTGGCAGCAGGTTTTGAAGGAACTTTACCTTACTCTCACGGTTCCCAAGGTTGCGTAGCTTACTTCCGTAGTCACTTAACCCGTAATTTCAAAGAGCCTTTCCAAGCGGTTTCTTCCTCTATGACTGAGGATGCGGCAGTATTTGGCGGACTCAACAATATGGTAGATGGGTTAGCAAACTCCTATCAACTGTATAAGCCCAAAATGATTGCCCTCTGTACTACCTGTATGGCTGAGGTAATCGGTGATGACTTGGGTGCATTTATCCAAACCTCCAAGGATAAAGGCTCAATCCCTCAAGATTTCCCCGTTCCTTATGCTCATACTCCTAGCTTTGTCGGCTCTCACATCACTGGTTACGACAATATGCTCAAGGGTATTTTGACTTGCTTAACTGAAGGCAAGAAAGCAGAAACCACTAACGGTAAGTACAACTTCAACTTGGGCTTCGATGCTTATATTGGTAATATTCGCGAACTAAAACGCATTCTCCAATTATTTGACATCGACTACACCGTTCTTTCCGATAACGCGGATTCATTTGATGCTCCCAACACTGGAGAGTTCAAAATGTATAACGGTCTAACTAAACTAGAAGATGCTGCTGATTCAATCAATGCAGAAGGTTCATTCTTCTTCCAAAAATACACCACTCCTAAGACTCAAGAATGGTTTGCCAAAGAAGCTGGGCAAGAAACTTATAACTTCCGTCCCTTTGGTATCAAAGGTACTGATGAATTCTTGAGCAAACTATCAGAACTAACTGGTAAGCCCGTTCCTCAAGAATTAGTGGAAGAAAGAGGTCGTGCAGTGGATGCTCTGACTGATTCTCAGGCTTGGATTCACGGTAAGCGCGTTGCTATTTACGGCGACCCCGATCATGTATTTGGTTTGGTCAACTTCCTCTTGGAATTAGGTGCAGAACCAGTTCACATCCTAGTTAGCAACAGCAATCCTGACTTTGAAGCAGAACTAAAAGCTGTATTAGATGCTAGTCCTTATGGTAAAAATTCCACCATCTGGGGCAAAAAAGACCTCTGGCACTTACGCAGCTTAATGTTTACTGAACCAGTAGACCTATTAATCGGTAACTCCTACGGTAAATATCTCTGGCGCGATACTAAAACTCCTCTAGTACGCATTGGCTATCCTATCTTTGATCGCCACCACATGCACCGCTATGAAACCTTAGGTTATAAAGGCGCGCTCAACCTTCACAACTGGATTATCAATACCATTCTCGACGAACTTGATCGTCAGACTATCATTCCTTCCAAGACTGATATCTCTTTCGACTTGATTCGTTAATTGATAACTTACACCTTGTCGGGGCGGTTGACAAATCGCCCTTCCCTGCTAACTAACAAAGAAAACCATGAAACTAGGTGAAGTAGAACTAGATCGCGAACCTGATTTCGATCTTGATTCTAAAGTAAGAGTCCGTAAAAAAATTCGTAATGATGGTACATTCCCAGGTAGAAGAATCGGTGAAACTTTAGCTAATAAAGGAGATGAAGGATACATCATTTCCATCGGTACATATTTGCAAACTGCTTATATTTATTCCGTTCATTTTTTAGAAACTAATAGCGTCGTCGGTTGTCTGGGTAAAGAACTAGAACAGGTTACAGAAAATTGAGGACACCATTATGTCTACTCATACCCAAAGCGGTTATAACTCGCTCGTTACTACTAAAAAACTCCACTTCGATCCTTTTTATTTCCTACGTCGCTGGGTCGATAACATCGAAGTTACTAACAATAAATTCGCCCATTTTCTTTGTAATTTAATTCCCTGTAGCTGTCCCTTCGAGCAGGATGTAACTATTTTAGGAAAAACCCTCCACATTCCCCCTCTTTGTAAAATTAATCCTTTATATAACGAAGTTGTCAGTTTACGTCTCCGCGCCCTTAGTTATTTAGAAGAAGACTGTGGAGAAGATATCACTAAATATATTTGTTAGTAGTTAGTTGTTAATTGTTAGTAGAAAAAATCCGCGATTAACCACTAACCACTAACCACTAACCACCAACTACTAACAAAGGACCAATGACAAAAGTAACAAAAGCAAAAATCGCCGACCTCCTTAGCGAACCAGGTTGCGAACATAATCACAAAAAAGGAGAGCAAGGTAACAATAAAGCCTGCACTCAACAAGCTAAACCAGGAGCAGCCCAAGGAGGTTGTGCCTTTGATGGAGCTTCTATTGCCCTTGTTCCTATTACCGATGCGGCACACTTAGTTCATGGTCCTATTGCCTGTTCGGGCAACTCTTGGGGTAGTCGCGGTAGTTTATCTTCTGGTGCTACTACCTACAAGATGGGCTTCACTACTGATATTGGCGAAAATGACATTATTTTTGGGGGAGAGAAACGACTTTACAAGGGAATTTCTCAAGTAGTAAAACGCTATAATCCTCCTGCGATTTTTGTCTACTCTACCTGCGTTACGGCTTTGATTGGCGATGACTTGGATGCAGTTTGTGAAGCAGCAACCAAAAAGTTTGAGACTCCGATCATTCCCGTTAATTCTCCTGGTTTTGTTGGTAGTAAGAACCTAGGTAACAGGTTGGGTGGAGAATCTTTATTAGATTACGTTGTCGGTACTGCCGAACCCGAATACACTACTCCCTATGATATTAATTTAATCGGGGAATACAACATTGCAGGGGAAGTGTGGAGTGTACTGCCTCTATTTGAAAAAGTTGGGATTCGCGTCCTCTCTAAAATTACAGGTGATGCCACCTTTGAAGAGATTCGCTATGCTCATCGTGCTAAACTCAATGTAATGATCTGCTCCAAAGCTCTGATTAACATGGGGCGTAAAATGGAGGAAAGTTATGGCATTCCCTATATTGAAGAGTCTTTCTACGGCGTTGAGGATATGAACCGTTGTTTACGCAATATTGCCAAAAAGATAGGCGATGAAGCCATGCAACAACGAGTAGAGGAGGTAATCGCCGAAGAAACTGCCAAACTAGATGTAGAACTCGCTCCCTACCGTGCCAGACTCAAAGATAAAAAGATGGTGCTGTATACAGGAGGAGTTAAAAGTTGGTCGGTAATGTCGGCTGCTCAAGACTTAGGAATGAAAGTTGTTGCTACCAGCACCAAAAAGAGTACCGAAGAGGATAAAGCCAAAATCAAAAAATTATTAGGTAAAGACGGCATTGCTCTAGCCAAAGGTAACGCTACGGAAATCTTAAAAGTAATTGCTAAGACCAAAGCCGACATGCTCGTAGCTGGGGGACGTAACCAATACACCGCCCTCAAAGCCCGAGTTCCCTTCCTCGATATTAACCAAGAACGCCATACACCCTATGCGGGGTATGTAGGGTTGATCGAGATGGCAAAAGAATTTGATCGCGCCCTCCATAGCCCAATTTGGCAACAGGTTCAACAGCCAGCACCTTGGTCAGTAAACAGTAAACAGTAAACAGTTGTTGATTGTTTCTCATTCCTTGTTCCTTATTCCTTGTTCCTTAAAATGACTACCATCACCCGCAACAAAAAATCTGTAGCTGTTAATCCTCTCAAGCAGAGTCCTCCTTTGGGTGCAGCGTTGGCTTTCTTGGGATTAAAAGGAATTGTACCTTTGTTTCATGGTTCTCAGGGTTGTACGGCATTTGCCAAAGTTTTATTAGTACGACATTTCCGCGAAGCGATTCCCTTAGCCACGACTGCCATGACCGAGGTGACAACGATTTTAGGGGGTGAGGACAATATCGAGCAGGCTCTTTTAACTTTAGTAGATAGTGCCAAACCAGATTTAATTGGATTACTAACTACGGGGTTAACGGAGACACGGGGAGATGATATGGAAGGTATCATCAAGTCGATTCGTAAGCGACATCCCGAACTAGATTATCTGCCAATTATTTATGTTTCTACTCCCGATTATAAGGGAGGGTTGCAAGATGGTTATGCTGCTGCGGTAGATTCAATTGTGTCTACTGATTACGGCACCCCCGTAGAGACGTTACCGCCAACAGAATTACAGCAGATAACGATCTTAGCTGGTTCGATGCTTGGTCCTGGGGATGTAGAAGAAATTAAAGAAATAGTTGAGGCTTTTGGTTTAAAACCCCTGGTTATTCCCGATTTATCAGGTTCGGTAGACGGACATTTAGATGACGACTACAACAGCAAAACTCCTGGCGGTACTTCTGTGTCGCAGTTACAGCAGTTAGAGCGATCGCTTTTTACCATTGCTATCGGCGAAAGTATGCGCCCTGCTGCCTCAACTTTGAAAGAAAAATTTGGAACCAACTATCAAGTATTACCCCGCTTAACAGGTTTGGGTACAGTAGATAATTTCTTGTGGCTGCTAGCGCAAATTTCTAGTTACAAGAGCAATGATAATTGGCAATTTAAACCTCAAATACCTGAAAAGTATCAACATCAACGTCGTCAGCTACAGGATGCCATCTTAGATACTCATTTCTATCTCGGTGGCAAAAAGATATCTTTAGCACTAGAACCCGATCTGCTTTATCAAACTAGTTGGCTACTAAAAGAGATGGGCGCAGAAATTCAGGCTGCTGTCACTACCACTAAGTCGCCAATACTTCAAGAATTACCTTTTGAAGATGTAACTATTGGTGATTTAGAAGACTTAGAAGACTTAGCTTCTGGTTCGGATTTAATTATTACTAATTCCCAGGGTAAAGGTTTGGCTAAAAAACTAAATATTCCTCTATATCGTATGGGTTATCCCATCTATGACCGCCTGGGCAATGGTTCTCGTTGCTTAGTGAGCTATAAAGGTTCAATGCAGTTTTTATTCGATATCGGCAATATCTTTATTGAATTAGAGCATTAAGAGATCTTAGTTAGTCGTTGGTCGAACAGAATTTATAGTTTTCTGATTATTGGAGAATGAGAAGAGGTAAGGACAGTGAATCAAACTTTGTTATTGGAAACACCGCTACAATCAAACAAAATTAAACATCCTTTTCTACAGGAGTTAATTAAACAAATACGTTTGGCTGATACTCTTTGTAAATATAGTGACTGTAAAGATGAATTACTGATTGACCAACTGCTTGTTTCTCTAGATAAAGAAAAACACTCTAATAAAAACCTTAACTTAGATCCTCTCAATCAGGTGATCACTAATGCTTTTTACAATGCGATTGGAGCAATTATTGAGCAAAGAACCAGGCATCCTACAGAAACTTATGTTCATCTCAGAAATAAAGAATTTAGTTCAGCGGTTATTTTTTGCGGTGGAGTTTTAGTTTCATATTCATTGATTTGGGGATATCAAAGTTTTGGTTTTCTGTCTTTAGAGGAGCTAATTGAATCTGCTGAAACTAATATTCAAGATGCCCTAACCAAAGCAAATCGCTATTTAGATTTTTAATTCTTGTCATTCAATTATTGTAAGTACTCATGAAAGTTGCTTTTGCTACTCAAGATAATGTTCATATCAATGCTCACTTTGGTTGGGCAAAAAAAGTTGATGTTTATGACGTTTCTTCTGAAGGTTATAACTTTCTCAATACAGTTGAGTTTGGTGGCGATCTCAAAGAAGATGGCAATGAAGATAAGCTAGTTCCCAAAATCAATGCAGTTTCCGACTGCACAATCGTTTACGTATCGGCGATTGGAGGCAGTGCTGCATCTCGCCTTCTAAAAAATAAAATTACCCCCCTAAAAGCCGAAAAAAAAGACGATGAAATTAGCGATGTTCTTAATAGCTTAGTCGAAACCTTGGGCAATCCTCCACCCTGGTTACGCAAAGCTTTAGGACAAAGAACAAAAAGCTTCGATTTTGATGATGAAGAGGAATAATTAGAAGTCAAAAGTTTTTGCTTCAAAGCATAAAAAACTATTAATTATTAACCATTAACCATTAGAGAATCATGACTACTACAACCACCACCGCAGAAACTACTACCAATATTGTTGAAGAGAGTACCTTTCTCAAAGAATTAGTTCTGCAAGTACGCGCTCAAGATAGCTATGGTGTTTATCGCACCTGGAAAGATGAATTAGTGATCGCCAATTTTGTAGTTACCAAAGAGAAGAAAAGCAAAATTTCTGTTGAAGGAGATATCGATCCTGCTACTCAGTTGAGAATTCTCTGTTTCTATCGAGCGATCGCAGTTTGTATCGAAAAACAAACAGGTAAACTCTGCCAGGTTGTTACCGATCTTTCTCATGAAGGCTTCGGCTGGGCGCTCGTTTGGACGGGAAAATTGGTTGTTGTATCTCGTACTTTACGGGATGCTCAACGCTTTGGCTATCCGAATCTTAAGAAATTAGCTGCCCAAGGTGAAAGACTGGTTGCCTCGGGCATTAAAGCGGTCGAACAGTTTCCTGATGCTGCCGAAGGGTAAATCAGTAAACAGCGGTGCGACCCACAGAGGCTGCCGCCTCAGAGTCAGCGAAGCTGACGATGGTGCGAAGCACCGTCCGCCGACAGGCGCAAGACAAAGGGCTTGCCCGCATGTACGCGCACCGAAACAGTCAACAGTTAACAGTGAATAAATACTAATGGTTCAAACTACTACCATACCAACCCCTGAAGCTGTTGCGGAGTTGAAGAAAAGAGTCAGAAGACTCAACAGCAAGGCAGGTCAAATGAAAATGGATCTGCATGATCTTGCTGAAGGTTTACCTACAGATTACGAAAAACTAATCGAGGAGGCAACCAAAACCTACGAGATCTTTGACCAACTGACCGAACTCAAAAAGCAGCTAAAAAATTGGGAATCACAGTTGCTATAACTTGATTCTCAACCGTGAATAAAACCAATTGAAATATTTTAGGAGTGAATTAAATGATCGTGGCTGAAACTACACCCAAAAATTTAACCGCATTCACAAGCCTCACTAATGCTGAGGATTATCTACAATTTTTCGATATCGAATATGATCGCAATTTTGTAAATATCAATCGCCTTCATATTTTGAAAAAGTTTTCTGGCTTGATTAAAGAAGTAGATGCCGCTTTTCCTGATGTTGATGAAACTGAAAAACTAGAAAAGTACAGTATGGCTTTAGAAGAAGCATATCAGGTGTTTCTTACTTCTAGTCCTCTGGAAACTAAGTTATTTAAAGTTTTTCAAAGCAAACCAAAAAACTTTGTTTCTTTAGAAGAGCTTGAGAAAAAAACAGAGGCAAAATAAGGTTCGTTCTTTGTTAATTGAGAGGGCGTAATACATGCGGTATGCGCCGCTTTGTGGAGTCTCCCCAGGCTGTTTACCCACCGCCCGAATTATTACTTGCTAGTTGTTGTAACTTATCTATTGCACATCCAAACAGATAAGTTACAAACAATTATTAGCTAATAAATTAACAATAGGCGATCAACAAGTATATAGAGGGCAATTATGCTGACACCAAAAGAACTAGAACGCTACAGTCGACAAATTCAGCTCCCCGATTTGGGAGAAGAAGGGCAAAAAGCTCTAAAAAATACTACTGCTTTGGTTTCTGGAGTTGGTGGGTTGGGCGGTACTGTGGCTCTTTACCTGGCGGTTGCTGGTATTGGCAAGTTGATTCTAGTTCGCGGTGGCGAGTTACGTTTGGACGATATGAATCGTCAGATTCTCATGACGGATGACTGGGTGGGTAAAACCAGAGTTACCAAAGCTCAAGCAACCCTGGCTCAAATTAATCCCGATGTTGAAGTTGAAGCGATCGCTGAATACATTAATTCTGATAATGTAGATAATCTCGTCCAACGTGCGGATATTGCCCTTAGTTGCGCTCACAACTTCCCAGAACGAGATTTGCTCAATGCCGCCTGTGTCCGTTGGCATAAGCCTATGGTAGAAGCGGCAATGAACAGCATGGAAGCTTATCTCACCACTATTGTTCCTGGTCAAACTCCCTGTCTTTCATGCCTCTTCCCTGAAAAACCTGACTGGGATCGTCGCGCATTTGGTGTACTAGGTGCAGTTTCTGGGACTCTGGCATGCATGAGCGCTTTAGAAGCTATCAAGCTGATTACAGGATTGGGTAAACCCCTTTTAGGAAAGTTACTCAATATGGATTTGGCTAACGTGGAGTTTCAAAAGCTTCGTACCTACAAAGATCCTGATTGTCCCGTGTGCGGGAACAGTCAACAGTTAACGGTCAACAGTCAACAGTTAACGGTCAACAGTCAACAGTTAACAGTTAACAGTTAACAGTCGTTGGTCATTTGTAAAAACAACAAAGAACAAAGAACTAACTACTACCCATTAACCAAATAGGAGAAAGACAATGTCTGTAACTTTAACTGAAAAAGCAGCATTTAGACTTCGCACCTTTGTCCGTGCTGGTGCTGATGAAACTACCACAAAAGGTGTTCGCTTTGCAGCAGTCGATGGTGGCTGTAGCGGGTTTGAATATGCCCTAGATATAGTCGACAGCCCTGACGCAGACGACCTAGTCTTTGAACAAGACAGAATCAATATCTATTTAGACTACAAAAGCGCGCCTTTTTTAAACGGCATTGTCGTTGATTTTGTAGAAAGTCTAACTCAAGCTGGTTTTACTTTTGAAAACCCCAATGCTACTGGTGGCTGTAGCTGCGGTAAGTCTTTCTCCGTCGCCGAAGGAACTCCTGAAGCTGTGCCTTGTAGCTAATCATTTATTGTCTGTTCTTTGCCATTAATGAACAGACAACCACTAACTACTAACTATTAACCACTAACTACTAACCACTAACTACTAACTACTAACTACTAACAAAACCATGAGTAATACCTACAAAGTTCGTTTAATTAAAGGAAAACGCAACAAACCCCCTGAAATAGATGTCACTATTGATGTTGCTGAAGATGAGTATATTCTTGATGCAGCAGAGGAACAAGATCTAGACATGCCTTCCTCTTGCCGTGCTGGAGCTTGTTCTAGTTGCGTCGGCAGAATGGTTGAAGGAGAAATAGACCAGGAAGATCAAAGCTTCCTAGATGATAACCAAATGGAGAAAGGATACGTGCTGCTTTGTGTGGCATATCCTAAATCTGACTGTACAATCAAAACGCATCAAGAGGCATATTTGGTTTAGCTGAATTGTTATTAGTCATTGGTTATTAGTACATGCGGCAATGCGGGCGGTCACGGACAACTCACGGGGCGGGCGACATAAAGGCTGCGGGGAACCCACAGCCACGCGCCCTTGCGAAGGCGCTGAGTCTAACGACTTGCTGCGCAATCGCAACTGCTCCCGTGTCCTCACAGACGGCTAGAAGTGCATGCGGGACAGCGCATACGCGCAACGGGGCTACCGCCCCATCGTCCCGAAGGGACTAGAGAGCGAAAGCTCTCGTGCCGC
>JBCCDL010000014.1:0-22525 GCA_039030815.1 Cyanobacteria bacterium P01_A01_bin.83
CAATTCGCCTCAATCCTAACTATGCAGAAGCTCACAACAATCGGGGTCTTACTTATCACTATCTAAAAGAATATGAAAAAGCGATCGCCGATTACAACGAAGCAATTCGCCTCAATCCTAACTATGCAGAAGCTCACAACAGTCGGGGTCTTAGTTACTACGAGCTAAAAGAATATGAAAAAGCGATCGCTGATTATATAGAATCTATAAGACTCAATAATCCAGAGCCTTGGGTTCCCTACAACAATCGGGGTCTTAGTTACTACGAGCTAAAAGAATACGAAAAAGCGATCGCTGATTACAACGAAGCAATTCGCCTCAATCCTAACTATGCAAAAGCTCACAACAATCGGGGAAATACTTATCAAAACCTAAAAGAATACAAAAAAGCGATCGCCGATTACACAGAAGCAATTCGCTTCAATCCTCAAGATGCAAATGCTTACTTTAATCGAGCTGCTAGTTATAGCAATCTAAAAGAATATGAAAAAGCGATCGCCGATTGCAATGAAGTGATTCTCCTCAATCCTAACAATGCAAATGCTTATTATGGTAGGGGTAGTAGTTATGAACAACTTCAAGATAAAGACCGAGCAATTGAAGATTTTCAGCAAGCTGCCAATTTACACCAGCAACAAGGCAATTATAAATGGTATAAAAATGCACTCGATCGCATTAAAAAATTGCAGTGAGTGAAATAATTATTTTGTTATCCTTACTCCACAAACTACTAAAAAATAATATAGTAACAAGATCGCGAACAAAAGTTTTTTTGATTATATTAAACAGTCCCATTACAGATTTGATGAAAATTAATAATCTATAAAAATAGAGAATAAAATGCTGTATATTGGCGTTCGATAAAATCATGTTATCTTTACTATGAAATACAGATCTAAATCATCTTTCAAAGCCATAGTGATATTCCCCAAAAATATTTTATAGCTCAAAATAATAGCTTTTATTGCGCTTTCTTATTAAAATAATACTGCTTAATAATCTGCAATTAAGCATATATTTGCCAAAAAAATGTATGCAAAAATACAATTTTTTTCAATTTTTTCTAAATAGAAATGCTTGTATCTGCATGAATGAAGGCTAGAAATAATTTGTAATCAAGAATATTATTATCTTCATTTATAATCTGATAATTATTAAAATCAATTAACTTTATTACAAAAAATAATTAACCACAACAAGATCGTGACCGATCGCCCAGTTATTAAATATAGAGGAGCTTAAATTATGACCGCAGACATGAAAGATCTCGTGGTGCTTCTTCCTGGCATCATGGGAAGCATTTTGCAGAAAGATGGTAAGGATCTATGGAATATTTCGGGGCAAGCGATTTGGCAAGTTGTCAGAAGCTTGGGGGATAGATTAAACGATCTCAAATTAGAAGGAGACGATCCAGAAGGGGGAGATATAGGCGATGGCGTAATCCCGACGGGATTACTAAAAGATAGTTATCTCTTCCCAGGATTGGCTAAAATCGATGGTTACAATCGCACAGCTAAGTTAATTACCGATAATTTCAAGGTAATCGAAGGGGATATTTATAACGATCCAGTCGATCGCGCGGCAAACTTTTATCAATTTCCCTACGACTGGCGCAGAGACAATCGTGCCAACGCCCACATCCTAAAACGCTTAGTGGATATTCGTTTGTCAGCCTGGCGCGAACAGAGCGGCAACAGTGATGCCAAGGTGATTTTACTAGCTCACAGTATGGGAGGATTGGTTTCCCGCTACTACCTGGAAGTATTAGATGGATGGCAAGATGCCAGAGCCTTATTCACTTTTGGTACTCCCTATCGCGGTTCGGTTAATGGCTTAAAGATCCTTGCTAATGGTTTTAATGCTGGTGGAGTCGATCTGGTAAAGGTTTTGGGTATGAGAGAAATTATTAATTCTCTCACCTCTATCTATCAACTAATGCCGATTTATTCCATGTTGCAGGTTGATGGTAGCAGTAAAAGGGTTTCAGAGGTAGATGGTTTACCCAATATCGATCGCCAGAGAGCAGAACAAGCCTTAGCTTTTCATCGAGAAATTGAAGCAGGAGTTAAAGCAAATAATCGCGATGCCTATGCTACCGTGCCTTTTGTGGGAGTGCAGCAACCAACTTTCCAATCTGCCGAATTTAAAGATGGGAAGGTCATTGTTAGTCGCGAACTACCCTTAATTATGCAAAATCGTAATTTAGATAGCTTGGCAGACGGTGACGGTACTGTTCCTCAGATATCGGCTTTTCCCATCGAATTTAGCGATCGCGATGTCTTAGAAATTCCTGGCTTTATTGCCGAAGCTCACGGCTCGTTACAAAATAACCCAGGTATTCTGCTGAATTTACTCAATAAACTACAAATTTCCCAAGCTAGCGGGGGGACTTTGGAAGATATTAGAGGTCGAGGAGAAGAAAAAAGTAGAAGTATCAAAGCTGGAAAGAAAGGAATTAGCGTCCTTGTAGAAGATCTATATCTGACAAACCAGCCCATTGTAATTAAGGCAAAAACCAGTCCAGTCAATGAAGATTTTGGAGCAGTACGGGGTCAAATTGAATGTATTAGCGATCGCCGTCCCGACCTAACTGCGAACTTTTCTAGTAATGACGATGAATGGTTGACTACAACCGAAGATTTAAACCTTCAACCTGGTCTTTATCGTCTCAAGGTAATGACGGAAAAAACTGGAACAGATGCCCCCAATCCAGTTACGAACATCTTTGAAGTTGCCCAGATCGATATTTAATTTATCCATTTAAGAATATAAGCAATGACTAATAATACAGAATTGAAATTCTATGCCCTGCTAATTGGTATTAACTATTACGAGTCGGTACAGATAGGCTCTCAAATGTATAAAAATCTGGGGGGATGCGTACGAGACATCGACTTAGTGGATAGGTACTTAAGAGAAGACTTAGATATTCCTTCAAAACAAATTTGGAAACTTACCGCTCCCGTTGAGGAAACTAATGCCTTAGCAGCATTTAGATCGACTCGCGGCGATGTGTTACCTACCTATGAAAATATAGTTAAGGCTTTTGCTGAAATTACTGCTGCTGCTGCTTCTGGAGACCAGGTTTATATACACTTCTCTGGTCATGGCGGTCGTGCTGTCACTATCTATCCCGAACTCGAAGGAAAAGATAGAGAAGATGAAAGCATTGTACCGATGGATATTGGCAGTAGTAATGGTCGCTATTTAAGGGATGTGGAAATGGCAACCCTGCTGAAACGCATCACCGACAAGGGTTGCATTACTACAGTGATTTTTGATAGCTGCCATTCTGGGGGAGCAACTAGGGGAGATTGTGCCGTTCGAGGTAACGAAAATAATGAGACAGATGCCACTCCCAGGAGTCAAGATAGTTTAGTTGCACCCCACGACGAGCTAGTTACAAACTGGAAAATTTTAACCCAAGCAGATCCAGATTTAACTGCTGGTTGGCTGCCTAATAGAGATGATTATGTATTTCTAGCTGCTTGTCGCCCTTCAGAGTTTGCCTATGAATATGCGGTCAATGGAGGAGAGCGCAATGGGGCATTGACCTACTGGATGATGGATACTCTAACTAGCAGTAACTCCGTGGTTACTTACAAATCTCTCTACAGTCGGGTTAAGGGAATGATTCAGAGTAAATTTCCCCAACAATTACCAATGTTAACAGGGAATGGCGATCGCGAGGTTTTTGGGGACAAACGCAAGTATAGACCCTATACAGTAGGCGTTTCTGGAGTCGATTTAGATAATCAAGAAATAACTTTAGATGCAGGTTTGGCTCAAGGTTTGAGTAAAGGGACTCGTTTTGCTATTTATCCTTTTAACTTTGAGGATTTAGCAGATAAAACCCAGCAAATTGCCATTGTCGAGTTAACCGATGAAATAGAAGCTGGTAGTTCAAAAGCAAAGATTTTGGATGGTGAAGCGGGGGGAATTGAGGTTAAAGGAGAAATCCAGCCTGGGGCTTCAGCAGTAATGGTAGCTGCACCAGTGGACTTGATTCGCAAAGTACGGTTATTCGACAGCAAAGTAGCAGGGGAAAAAGAACAAGATTTACCAGCAGAATTAGTAGCCAAGCAAACCGCAGCCTTGGCTAAAGTCCGAGAGGCTTTAGCAGGTAATGGTTGGGTAGTAGAAGCCAAAGAAAATGAAGAAGCTTACTATCAAGTAGCTGTGGCAAAAGATGGCAGTTATGAAATATGTATTGGAATGCCAATTGATAATTTGCGTCCAGCTTTAAGCATTGAAGATCCTGAAGCTCCCCAAAAAGTAGTCGATCGTTTGGTTCATTTAACTAAATATCAATCTGTAAGGGCCTTAGACAATCCTGCTTCAGAATTAACCGAATATCTTGAATTTCAATTATGCGATCGCAATAAAAAACCATTTTCCGATCCTCAGAATGTTAGTTTGAAACCTGGGGAAGTAACCTACCTAAAAGTTAAAAATAATTATTCGGAAACTCTTAATATTGCCGTACTAGACCTCGAACCTACTTGGGAAATTTCTCAAGTACCAATCCAGGGTGATTTTTCATCTTTCTTTTCTTTAGATTCAGGAAAAGAAGCTTATACCAAGTTGCGTTTGGCTCTCCCAGAAAATTATAAGCAGACGAAGGAAACTTTAAAGATTTTCGCTACCAAAGGTTCGGCTAATTTCCAATGGTTAATTCTTCCTTCTCTGGATGAACAACCTCAAGCTAAAGGGAATAGTCCTAATGAAGAACTGAGAACGCGATCTACTCAAACAGTTAATCCACTTAATAACCTTTTAACTGCAATTGGTAATGATGTGGACAATCCTCCTAAGCCTGAAAACACTAGAGCGATGGTTTACGAACCAGATCCAGAAGCGGAATGGGCAACTCAAGAGATAAATATAACAGTTAAATAGTCTTAAGCAAAAATCCCATGAAAAAGATATTGATATTGGCATCAAATCCGAGAGCAGACCTAGACTTGGGTTATGAAATTCATGCCTTAAAGAAAATAATCGAAGAACGGAAAAATCTGCAAGAATTTGATGTTATTATCGACGATGCTATTTCACCCAGCAAAATACAGAAGCTTTTTCTCGAACACGAACCGAGAATCGTCCATTTTTGTGGACATGGTAGTGGTACGAATGGTCTGGTTTTTGTAGATTCTGCTGGCAAAGAACAATTAGTTAGCACCCAAGCGTTATCTAATCTCTTTCAAGAGTTCAATGATACTATCGAGTGCGTTTTACTCAATGCTTGTTATAGCGAAATTCAAGCTAATGAAATAGCAAAACATATCAATTATGCGATCGGTATGAATCAAGCTATTGCCGATGATGCAGCAATATTTTTTGCTAAAGGATTTTATCAAGCTTTAGGCAAAGGCAAACAAATTAAGCAATGTTTTAGGTTGGGCAAAAATGCGATCGAGTTAGAATTATCCAAACTTTCGGGAAAAACTAGAAAATTTGAAGTTTTAGATGAAGAATGCGAACTAATTCCCGAACATTTGAAACCTACAATAAAAATCAAGACTGATTTAACTCGTTTTCAAGAGGATATTGCCAGAGAAAAATATATTCAAGATAATCAACGAGATTTTAATTTAGGTAGAAGAGAACAACCAACACTAAGCAAGAAAGAATATCGTTTTCGCCAAATATTACTTAATAAAGTTAAGGATTCTTGGATAAAAGGAGTTTTAGAAAATTCTGTACACACCAAAGCACTATTAGAACTAAAAATTGAAGGAAAAGCCAATCTAGTTCATAATCCTTTCAGCCACTATCAAGAACTACCAGTAGATCCTAACGCTTCTTACGAATGGTTAAATGCCACAGATATTTTTGAACAGATGGGAGATGGTCGAACTCTGTTAATTTTGGGGGAACCAGGTTCGGGTAAGACAATTGCTTTATTAAGATTAGCTAAAAGATTTATTGAAAAAGCTGAAAACAATTTATCTCTACCGATACCAGTAGTATTTAATCTATCATCTTGGGCAAGTAAACGTAAATCAATTACTGAATGGTTAGTAATTGAACTAAAAGATAAATATCAAGTATCTAAGGCTTTAGCAAAAAAATGGATTGAACAAGAACAATTACTTTTATTATTAGATGGTTTGGATGAAGTCCAAAAAGAGCATAGAAATAATTGTATCAATGCTTTAAATAAATTCTTAAACTCTCATGGACAAACTGAAACTGCTGTTTGTTGCCGTTTCCAAGATTATCAGACTCTTTCTAAAAAATTACGGCTACGTAATGCTATCTATATTCAATCATTAACAACAGAACATATAGATTGGTATCTTAAAGATAGTGGAGATACACTCTTAGGCTTGAAAACTTTATTGAGAAATGACCCTGAAATAGAAGATTTCGCCAAAACACCTTTGATTCTCAGCATTATGAGTTTAACTTATCAAAATCATTCTGCAAAAGAAATATTAGAGCAATTAAGTTCATCAACAAGTCGTTACAAAACTCTATTTGATAGCTATATTAAGCGAATTTTTGAACGCAGAAGCATAACTGAAAAATATAAAAAAAGAGTTGTTTGCAAACAGCTTATATGGGTATCTAAATATTTAACAAAATCTGCAAAGACAACTTTTTTTATTGAAAATATTCAGCCTTACTCTTTAAACCACTTTATTGGTAAAGTGATTTATTTGCTAATTTTAAATTCTCTTTACTCTTTATTTTTACTCCTATGGTATTGTGCTGGAGTTAGTCTATTTTTACCCTTTGATATCTTATCTGACGGCTTGAATTTTTATTTTCATTTTTTTCTCTATACATTTTACTTATTCTTTGTATTTTTTTGGAGTTATAAAACTTTGTCTGACCGAGAGTCAATTCAACCTTTTGAAAAAATAAAGTTTTCAAAGAAAAGGTTTTTAAAACAATGGGAAGGAATGAATAAAGGACTGAACAAATATATAGTTAAACTTACGGTATTACTTATATTTGCCTTATTGATAACTTTGAAAATTAATCTAGAACTATCTCTGTTTTTATTTGTATTTACTATTACTTTAACACCTAGCATACTAGCTCATTTATTAGGATCAGCTATTTTTGCTTTTAGTGAAACTATAGAAGAAGTTGATAAAACACAATATCCTAATCAGATGATTATAATTTCTACTTTAACAGGTATTAAATTTTTTATATTGGGATTTTCATGTTTAGTTTTATTGATTTTTTTAATAGGTCAATTTGTTGATAATCTTTATGGTTCGCTTGATTTTGAGTCTTTAGAACAAGAGTATAAAAACATACAAACTCTCAAATGGGTTATTTGGATGATAGGACCATATGTTGCCTGGATATCTTTTAATGCTACGATACAGCATTTATGCTTGAGGATAAGTTTGCTCTTAACTCGAAAAATACCATTTAACTATACTAATTTTCTAGATTACGCTACTAAGAATATTTTTATGTATAAAGTTGGTGGAGGATATATTTTTATTCACCGAATGCTGATGGAACATTTTGCCAACATGAAACTGGAACAATAAATCATGAGCAAAAGAATCCTCATTTTATCTGCTAATCCTGAAGAGACATCTGCCTTAGACCTCAACATAGAGATAAGAGAAATCCGACAAGCCCTTAAAGGTTCTGATTTCATTATCGAAACCAGAGGAGCAGTTCGCCCTGTGGATCTGCGACAAGCTCTACTAGAAGTACAACCGCAAATCGTTCACTTTTGCGGACATGGAGAAGGAACAGAAGGCATCCTCTTGGTAAACGATGAGGGAAACATCGAATTTGCCCCTACTCCAGCTCTCGCAAATTTGTTTAGAATCTTTCAAGACAGCATCGAATGTATCGTACTTAACGCTTGCTATACAGAAGTTCAGGCAACAGCAATTTCAGAGCATATTAACTATGTCGTGGGGATGAATCGCTCTATTCTTGATGAGTCGGCAATTATCTTTGCTCGTGGTTTTTATGACGCTATAGGTGCAAAAGCAAAAATCGTAACTGCTTATGAACTAGGCAGAAACGCTATTGAGTTTGAGTATCCAGATCGAGAAACTATTCGACGCAAACTAGTCCCTATTTTGGACAGTGGAGAGGAAGAATTACCAACTCCCGAATATTTAGTACCTGTTCTGATACAAAAAGCAAACCCAATTCCGATTCAACTTCCTCAACCAGAAACAGAACCCAACTTTGCTAAGGATGCTTTTCAATCTTTCATCGGTCATTCGGATTCAGTAAGAACGATCGCATTTACTCCCAATGGCAAACATTTAGTTAGTGCTGGAAACGATCGCACTGTTAGATTGTGGGATATAGAAAACGGGCAATTAATTAACTTGTTTAAAGGTCACAAGGAAAGAGTTAAGTGTCTGCAAATTAGTGCCGATGGCAAGCAGATAATTAGCGGAAGTGCCGATAGTACTCTCAAAATTTGGGATATAGCAACAGGAGACTGTACTAAAACCATTAAAACTTCTCTTAATCCTAAAACCGTTCTCAATGCGATCGCGATCAACTCAGAAAAACAACTAATTATGACTGGTAGTACTAGCGTCCAAGGAACTATCAAACGCTGGCATTGGCAATCTGGAGAAATGCTTGATGCAGTAAAAGCAGCTTCTAGTGGAATTAATTCCCTTACACTCAGTTCCGATGCCAGGATTTTAGTCAGTGGTAGCAAAGGAAATACAATTAAAATCTGGAATTTGGAAGAAGGATTAAATGAGCCTCTAGTTATTCCTAACGCCCATATGAGTGATGTGCTTTCTCTAGTTATTCGCGATCGCATCCTAATTAGTGGCGGCAAAGATCGCACTATCAAACGATGGAATCTGGATACTGGAGAGGAAATGCGATCGCCACATATCCTAGAAGGTCATGCAGGAAGTATTTGGGATTTAGCGATTAGCCCAGATGGTACAAAATTAGCCAGTGCTAGCGGCGACTATACAGTAAAAGTCTGGGAACTTGAAACAGGAAAACTTATAGAAACTCTAACGGGACATTTAGGGGAAATTAGAACAGTCGCATTTAGTCCCAATGGCAAAATATTGGCTAGTGCGGGAGACGATTGGGAAATTAAATTATGGGAATTGTAAAATATGGCGATCACTTTAATATTATTGTTGTATTAATTTAATTTATATTTTAAGTCTTTTTTCTACCTAAAATGAGCGAATTTACGAACAATTTTGCTATTGTTATTGGTATTAATAATTATCAAAAAGGAATTGATAGACTATAAACAGCCGTTCCCGATGCAGTTGCGATCGCCGAAATTCTGCAAAATACTTATGACTATGAACTGATTCATCCTGAATTTGCTTCGGGAGTAATCGTTAACCAGTACGCCACCAAAGATAAACTTCAAAAACTTTTAACAGATATTCTGCCGAACAAAATTAAACCGACAAAAAGCGATCGCCTAATTTTCTATTTTGCGGGACATGGTATTGCGCGTAATAGCGATGATGAACCTCAAGGTTTTCTCGTTCCTCAAGATGCCGATATGAAACAGCAAGATTCACTGTTGAGGATGAGTGACATTCACGATTGGTTAGCAGAATTAGAATGTAAGCATCTATTAGTAATTCTGGACTGTTGTTTTGCTGGTGCGTTTCGCTGGGCGAGTTACCGCAAATTAATTCCTATCGCTCAAGAAATAACCAAAGCTCATTATGATCGCTTTATTCGGTTTCCTGCCTGGCAAGTATTGACCTCTGCATCCCACAATCAGGAAGCATTGGAATTTCTCAATAACCGAGATATCAAACTAGATAGAGACCATTCTCCTTTTGCAGCAGGTTTAATTGAAGCTTTGCAACAAGGACAAGGAGATATAAATAACGATGGCGTAATTATTGCCACCGAACTGTATCAATATCTGCGAGATTACGTAGAAAAAGATTCAATTGATAGACAAACTCCTGGCTTTTTTCCGCTCAAAAAACACGATCGCGGTGAATATTTGTTTAAGCTTCCCGACACTCCTTTAAATCTCAAAGAAACTCCCGAATTAAACCAAGATAACAACCCTTATCGAGGGTTAGAACCTTTTGAAGCAAAACACTCCAAGTTATTTTTTGGTCGTGATGAGGTTATAGAACAACTATCGCATAAAATTCACAAACCCGATAATCAGTTAACTATAGTTACAGGAATTTCGGGATCGGGTAAATCTAGCTTAGTTAAAGCAGGTTTGATACCTTATTTACAAAATCAAAAGGATAATAAATGGCTAATATTAGATCCCATTCGTCCAGGAACAAATCCCTATGCAGCTTTAGGTAGAACAGCATCCAAATTGGATCGCAACCTGTATAGACGGACTGGCGATACAACCCTGATTGGAAAACAGGTACAAGATAACTCTAGTAAGTTTGTTAAGGCGATCGATGCTTGGAGTCAACATAACCCTAATTTCAGACTGTTGTTGGTAATCGATCAGTTTGAAGAATTGATTACCATGACTCCGAAAGACAAACCAGTAAACGAAACAGTCAAGCAAAGCTGGCTAAAAAAGCTTCGAGAAAAATTGCGACCGAAAAAATTAGAATCTGAGACAGATGAATTAGCAGAGGAAACCGAAAAATGGAAAGAATTTATCGAACTTCTAGAAAAAATACTAGATAAATGCCCACAACTTAGTTTAATCGTAACTCTCCGCTCTGATTTTGAACCCAGGTTTCAAGAATCAGCATTCAAATCCAATTGGGCAAAAGCCCGATTTGTAGTCCGTTCCATGCGATCGGATGAACTAAGAGAAGCTGTAGAAAAACCTGCTGGGTCAAAAGCATTATATTTCGAGCCACCAGAATTAGTAGATCGCTTAGTCGATGAAGTTTCCCAAATGCCAGGAGCATTGCCGTTACTTTCCTTTACCCTCAGCGAAATGTATATCCAGCTTTACGAAGACTGGAAAAATGAAGGGAAAGAAGACCGTTCTCTAACTGTAACAGAAGACTTTGAACAAAAAGGTGGAGTAGCTGGTGCGTTGACTCGTCGAGCCAATGAAGAATTTCGGAATTTACCCTCACCCAAAAAAGCACATCGGTTAACTATGCAGAGAGTTATGTTGCGGATGGTAGAGCTTGAAGCAGGGGAAGCAGTTAGAAGAAGAGTATTAAAGTCTGAGTTGACCTATCCCACAAATGAAGAAAATGAACGAGTTGAGACTGTTTTGGCTAGATTGCAGCAGGCTCGTTTAATAGTCACGGGAACAGATACAGAAGCTAATGAGCCATATTACGAACCCGCTCACGATTATTTAGTTAGAGGTTGGTCAAGATTACAAGTTTGGATAACCAAAGAGCAAGATAATTTAACTTTGCAAAGATTGCTCATGCCTACAGTAAGTGCCTGGAAAAAAGTCAAAGATCGACAGGATCTTTGGTATGACAACTCTCGTTTAGATCGTCTTCAAGAAATTCAACAAAATAATGCCGATGAAAATTGGTTGAATGCTACAGAAGCTGAATTTGTAAGGAAAAGTTTAACCACTAAGAAAAATAGAAGAAAGCGAACAACCTATATTTCTACAGCCATCATATTCTCACTATCTATATTATCTGTAACCGCCACAATATTTGCATTTCAAGCTGACCAGCGACGAAGAATACAATTTTCTAGACAATTGGCTGCAAACTCGGAAGTTGTTAAAGAGCAAGGGGAAGATTTGCATGAAACAAGTGTTTTACTTGCTTTAGAAGGCTATAAGAGATCGTATGAGATTAACAAGCCTTCTAGAGCCTCTTCTCAAACAAATGCAGCCCTATATTCTGCATTTAATTTGTTGCCTAATCATGTTTTGCTCCCAATCTTCAAGCCTGAAGTTGAGGAGATAGAATTTAGCCCCGATAGTCAATACGTTGTTACTTACAGAAACGATGGAACAATCAAACTTTTTCAAACAAGTACGAGGGAAGAAATTCCTCTTCCCCATCAGACTAAAGTTGAGGAGATAGAATTTAGCCCCGATAGTCAATACGTTGTTGCTTACAGAAACGATGGAGCAGTCAAGCTTTTTGAAATAAGTACGAGGGAAGAAATTGTTATTCCCCATCAGACTAAAGTTGAGGAGATAGAATTTAGCCCCGATAGTCAATACGTTGTTGCTTACAGAAACGATGGAGCAGTCAAGCTTTTTGAAATAAGTACGAGGGAAGAAATTGTTATTCCCTATCGGTTTAGAACGAGGAGGATCAAATTTAGCCCTGACAATCAATATGTTGCTACTGCCAGTGATGATGGAGCAGTCAAGCTTTTTGAAATAAGTACGAGGGAAGAAATTATTATTCCCTATCAGTTTAGAACGGGGAGGATCAAATTTAGCCCTGATAATCGATATCTTGCCACTGTCGATACTACTAATACAGCTAAGATTTTTGAAATAAGCAAAGATCAAAAGACTGTTATTTTCGATGAGACTGAAGTTTTAAAAACAAAATTTAGCCCTGATAGTCAATATGTTGTTCTTGGTTATGATAATGAAACAGTCAAACGCTTTGAGACAAGCACGGGAGAAGAAATAATAAGTAAGGGAGAAGAAATTGCTATTTTCGATGAGGATGAATTTAATAAGGTAAAATCTAGCCCTAACAATCAATATGTTGCTACTGCCAGTGATGATGGAGTAGTTAAAATTGTTGAAAAAAGCACGGGTAAAGAAACTATTATTTTCCATGAAGCCGAAATCAGAGATTTAGAATTTAGCTCCGATAGTCAGTATTTTGCCACTGCAAGCAGCGACCGTACAGCCAAACTAGTAGAACTTAAAACTGGTCAAGAAACTGTTATTTTCCATGAAGCTGAAATTAATCGGGTAGAATTTAGCTCTGATAATCAGCATCTTGCTACTGGAGATTGGGGTGGAACAGTTAAACTGCATTTTTTAAATCCCCAAACAATTATCGATCTTACTTGCAATAAATTAAGTCAAAATCTAAGTTTGACTATGTGGCAAAGATATCTTGGTGAAGAACCTTATCGCCAGACTTGCCCAGAACTTCCAATTCATCATAGTTTTTTTCAAGAAGCAAAAGAATTAGCTCGTTCAGGAAAAATAAATGAGGCAGTTGACATTTTCAAACAAGCTCAAAAACTCGATCCTGAAACGGAGATAGATGCTGAATTATGGAAAGATCTTTGTTGGTTTGGTAGCCTCAACAAAGAAGCAAGAAAAGTTATGTTTGCTTGCAATAAAGCAGTTGCAACAATAAATTCTGAAGAAAATTTCAGGATAGGAGCAGAATATCGCGATAGTCGCGGACTTGCCTTTGCCCAAATGGGAAAAATAGAAAAAGCAATTGAAGATTTTCAGTTTTTTGTCGATCGTTCTCAAGCCGACGAGCAATTGATCACTCGACGTAAAGCCTGGATAGAGGCACTGAAAAAAGGAGAAAATCCATTTACTAATGAGGTTTTAGAAGAATTGAAAAACGAATAAATGTTTCGGTTAGCTTCGATTTTCCGATGAAGTGGCATCCCAATTATCGCTAAAAAAAGTTTTACAAACCAATTAAAGTAAATGCTGTTAAATCAATTGGATTATGCCCTAGGGCGATGGGGCTATAGTTCCCGATGTCATAGCGATCGCATTTATCTTTTCAAAGTTTTTATTCAACAAGCGATCGCTCATATCCTCAAAGATAACTATTAATATTAATTAGTCCAGCTACATAAACAAAAAACTATTTAGGATGCGATCGCAGAATAGATAAAGAGCTATAATTTAAGTACCCAAACAAGTACTTGATTTTATGGAATCCGTTAATTATTCAGAATTTCGTCAAAATCTCGCTAGCTATCTTAATAAGGTAGAAGATGATCGCATTCCTCTTGTAGTGTCGAGGTCTAATGGCAGAAAAGTTGTAGTAATGAACTTTGATGATTATCAGACCAATGAAGCCACTTTACACTTGATGTCTAGTCAAGAAAATGTTCGAGTATTAAATGAGGCGATCGCCGAACTAGAAGCAGGTGGTGGAGTTGAAATAGAACTTTGAGAATTGTTTTTGCCACTTCTGCTTTGAAAGATTATCGTGAATTCGAGCAGAAAAATCCAAAAGTATTTAAAAGAATCAATCGCCTACTAGAAAACATTAAAGAGACTCCCTTTGCAGGTATTGGAAAACCAGAACCACTCAAACACAATTGGACAGGATACTGGTCAAGGCGAATCACTCAAGAACATCGCTTAGTGTATAAAGTCACTGAGAATAAGATATTTGTAGCTCAATGCAAGTTTCATTACTGATGTTATTGTGAACTACGTAGAAATTTCTTCGATTTTTCTAATAACAGTTAACTCTTCTGCAAACTGACCAATCATAGTCAATGCTGCCCAGTCAATCAAATTTTTTTCTAGAGCAATCGTATTTATCCTTTTAAGGTTGTTTTTAACAAGCGATCGCATCATAGGATTAAAATAAATCAATCCAGGTTTTAGAATACCCAAATCTAATAACTGTATCCCTGGATTAGGCAGCATTTTTGTTAGTGGGTGCTGAAACGTGAAGGATTACGAATTGACGCTGGAGGAAATGCGATCGCATCAAGAGCTTCAAATCAAGCAAAGAATTTTGGCTATAATTATTAACCTAATATAATTTCTAACTTGATTGTGATTCTACAATTAGTCACTTATGCCACAGGTAAGCATCAACTACATCGCCCTCGATCCAGAATATTGCGCTGGAAAACCACGTATTGTCGGAACTAGAATGCCTGTGGCTACTATTGCCCAATTGTACTTAGAAATGGGTGAAACTTTAGAAGCGACCGCCTCTGAATACGATCTATCTTTAGCAGCAGTTTTTGCAGCTATGGCATATTACTATGACCATAAATCAGAAATTGACCGCCAAACAGCAGAATCAAGAGTCTGGGTTGAAGAAATCAGAAACAATACTCCACCCTCTCCTTTAGAAGTTAGATTAAGAGCAATTCGGAGTGAGTAATCGAATCAAATTTCATTTAGACGAACAAATATAGTCATTTCAATTAAGTTTGAGACAAAGCATTCCTGCCATGACAAGTCTTTGAGCAGCGACAAGTGTTTCATTTTTATTTAAAATGACTATAAAATCAGTTATTGCCCGTGAGTTGCGTCGTCGAGGAATAGATGTTACTACTACCGTTGAGACAGGATTGCGAACCAAAACCGATGAAGAGCAACTGGAATTTGTTCGCCAAGAGCAACGGGTAATCTTTACTCAAAATGATCACCTTAGACCAAGATAGTCGATACTAAAAAACTGTATTTATGACATAAGGAATAAGATTAATTTTAAAAACTAAATTTTAAAAAGCTTGATACGTATAGTTTTCAGAAAAGTTTCCAACTTTATTGTTATTAAAATTACATAAGACAAGGTTAAATTGTAATTTAGTTTCCAACTTTATTTTTTCGAGTTCTACTTTGATTAACGAATTAATAAGCTTTTGGCGCAATATTAGTTACCAACTTTATTGTTACTCTACAATAGCTTTAATAACTGTCCATGCAGAATCAGGTGGCTGTTGTCTTGAACTTTCAAAACAGTACCTCAACCAGCGTGTATTTTTAGAACTAACATGGTCACTCCAGTAAGGTAAAGACAAATAACCAGACTCATGCTGAATCAAAAATTTCATTGATCGATTTGGCTCGATTTCAGTTATTAAGTCTACCGAATTCACGAAATCTCTGCTTTCTCCCAAACACAAAGCACCAAATCGACTGACTAAAGTTGGATTGGCGAAGGCTTGTGTAATGCGATCGCTTAAATTAGGTTTGGCTTTATCTTCTCCTTTATCTACCCAAATTATTAACTCAATGCCAGTTAGTATTTCCTGAAAATCAGGTCTAGAGTTTTTAATGTGGTTGAGTTGTTTGTACCTAAACCTTCTCATGGTTCTAAAAGTAACTGATTTAGCTGGTTCAGATAAAAGAGCGATCGCAATTTTTACACCACAATGTTTATATCTATCTGTCTCTCCTACCAGAGATAGAAGCATCCCATAGACAGTTGAAGGAGGTGATAAGGGATAGGTTTCGCGGTATTCTCGACTACGAGAAGTAGGAAAGGAAGCAATGGGAACATCAACTCGAAGGATAATTGTCATCAATTATCCTCGGTATTGCTTGAGTTAGACAAATCTTGAGTAATTTTTTCTTTCAAAGCGTTTACTATTGCCTTAACTCCAGAACGTTGGTTTACTTGTTCGTACTCGCTACCCTGTAAAAGCTCGGTTATGTCTCCACCAATCCATAATTCAGTCGGATCTAGATCGCCAGATCTTATCTGTCTCGATAGCTTTGGTATGGAAATATTTCCCAATTCATCTTCTTCAAAGCAATAGAGAAAGCGTGGTGCAAAATCATTTGTCCAACGTAAGATAATGCTTTCTGGAGCAAAATCGAATAGGAATCTACCGTGATTGCCACCCACTCTATAAATGGAAACTATGGCATCCAGTAAACTTAGAACTCTTGATTTGTCTTTACAAGATTCTGGAGTAATGCCAAAACCAAATTGATACCGCGTTCCGTGAAACTCCGTTCCGTAGATTGAGGTGCGGTCTTTTTTGCCACTTTTAGAACTAAAAGTAACTTTACCATCATAGGGAATAGTAGAAATAGCGCGAGTAACTTCTAGTCTTCCTCTTCTATCTGTCACTGTACCTTTTGGCTTCCGTTTCTTCTTGCTTTTATCTTTTTCTTGAGGCGTTGGTTGTTGTTGATTATCGTCTTTAGTATCTTTTTTTGCACTTTCCGCTTCAAAAAAACCTAAGAGATCGTCATCAATATAGTCAACAGGATTAAATTTGGGAACTTGCCAGTGGGGATTTTGTTCGCTGGGTAAATCGTCATTCCAAACCCGATTGACTGGAATTCCAGCTTTCTGCCAATAGTATCTAATTGCCCAACGTATTGCCTCGGAGGAGACTACAGTATGAGTTTCTCCCTTCCAGAGTAACTTTTGTAGTGTAGTAATATTACCCTGATTCTCTCCACGATTGTTAGCTGCTACGCCGTAGAAGGTAAGAATATTACCGTATAAGTGAAATGTCATTATTCTTCCTCCTCTAGTAATTTTGATTCTATTGAAGCTGAATTATTTTCTGCTTGTTTGCGCTTCTGGGACTTATAGCTTGCCAAAGATAGTAAGGCTAAATCTCTGGCTAACTTCCAGTTGTCTGGCTTAGTAGTTAGAGGCATTAATTCTTCCCAATAATCAGCAAGGAGCGAAATGTTTCCTGCTTTACTCCAGAAGTTTGCGGTCATAAAGTGACGGAAATCTTCCGAGTTGAGGCAACGGATTAAACCTGAACGGATACGTTCGTTTTCACGTTCTATCTGGATGTATTCTCCTTCTTTACCTCTGCTATAGAGCTTGCCATATATTTTCAAGAGAGCTTCGTGGCAAGCTTTGACAAATAGTATTTGAGCTTGCTCGTCCCATTGAGCATTTTTGACCATCTGATGTAATCCTTGTTTTTCGTAGCTCGCTAATTTGAATAATTCTTTGCTTCTTACTGCATCAGTAAAGTTATGCCACCAGGGAAATCCTCTGGCTAGGTTTTCGCTGATTAGTTCTCGAATGATGCTAGCAGTAATAAAACTTCCTTTTTTTCCTTCAATTACTTTGTTTTGAAAATAGCGATCGCATAATCGATAGTTCTCAATTACTTCGTCTGTTATTTGGATAATCTCAACGTTTTTACGAATTCTTTGAAACCCCGTCCATTTAGTTTGACCAAAGGTAATAACCTGACAGCGTTTGAGATCGTTTTGTTTGATGGTACGCAATGCAGCCTGTTGAGTTAGTAGGCGAAAACCTGCATCGCTGTAGCCAGAAGCTAGAAACTGCCGATAATCCCAGCTATTAATTTTCTGTCTTTGCCGAGTATATAATTCCAAATCTCTTATTTCAGGAATTACCAAGCAATATTGGCTTTTGGTGTCGTGAAGACGAGATTTGGGTGCTATGAAATAAAGACAGGCAACGGGAGCATATAGTAATGTGATCGCTCTTTCGATGGTTTCAGTGAATTGGGTTTCTTTTTTGTAGGCATAGTGTTTTATGGCAGCACCAGGATACAGCCAGCCTGTTATGCCGATTGTCTTTTGCTGTAAATCACCTCCTTGTCTAATATCGAATAGAAACAAAAGTCCGAGCAAAGTGTGATGAGTAAAAATATAAAGTCTTAATTTAGCAAAAATACGTTTCCAGTTAAGTTTTTCTATTGGACAAAGCTGTTCGGCATAATTCTGATGAGCATAAAACTTAGCTTTCTTATAGTCAATAGGGACTTCTAAGCTGTCTATGACCAAATTTTCTGTAGCGTTGCCTGCGGATTTGAAGAATTGATTGTGTTGTAAAAAGGTGTTTTTAATTCCAATGTGGATTGCTAATTGGCTTTCTTTACTGATAGATTGCAAGCCAGTCAAAGAGATTAAACCGTCGCTACTAATTTGAAATGATTCAGAGAACAACCAGTCTAAGGCTTCGTAGTCGCTTCCTTTCCAGTAGAGACTAATACGAGTTTTGGTTAGAGTCCATTTGAAATTGCCTTGGCAAGATTTTAAAGTAGGATAACGCTTGGCTAAAGCTTTTAGGGTCATATACAAACCAGCAACTCCCGCACGATGTAGCATGGTCATAGCAGGATCGCTCAAGCTTATCTCTAGTTTTGGCTCAACTGCTTTGGCAGTCATCTCTAAGTAATCTCAAACAAACACACCACAACCCATCTTTTGCTTTCCTCCTAAACCCTTTTCTTGAAGGATGATAGAATCTGTTTCGCTTAAGTTATTTGCTTCAATGCCAAAGCCGACCAGGGTTTGTTTAACTTTGATAGTTTTAGGTTTAGGAGTACTGTCTTTTTTGCAGATTAGTTTTATATCTGCGCTGATGTTTAATGCCTCTATCTGTCTATTCGCTGCTTTCAGAAATGTATCTGGATCTTGGTATCCTCGAATTACTACGATATGCGATCGCAATCTCGATTTGGATTGCAAAAAATTCATTTCAGGAATTCCCAACCTAATCTTGTGTTTGCCGATGGTTAAAGATTTACCACTAAAGGAATAAACAAAAGGTACTTTTTCCGAAGGAAGACGAATTAGTAGTTTTGAACGTTCGGTTAAGTTTAGCTGATTTCTTGTATCGCGATTGGCTTTGCCACCTCGCGAAGCGAGATCGAGCTTTCCTGAGATGGTTTTGATACTGATGTCATCCCAATCTTTTAACTGCATCAAGCGATGCTTTAATGCCGAATACAGTTGATAGCCATGATCGATGGGTATACTTTGTCCCATTACGGGAAAAGTTAATTCTATGTATGGATTTTGTATGAGTTCGAGATCTTCATGTTGTTCTTCTATCAGTGAAGCGATCACCATAATTGTTATCCTAAAACAATCATTTTAAGAACACTAATACTATAGTGTTTATATATTACCTTACCGCCAAAAACTATATATTCTCAATCAATATTCTCAATCAAAAATATTTCTTATCGAACCGCACAAAAACTTAATTAGCAGAACATGAGTTGTACGATCTATTGTTTGGGCAATATCGCAAGAAAATAAAGAGTATTCTAAATAAATATTCAGTTTTTCCCAGATTTGTAACTGAATCGCTTGCAAAAATTCCTTGCCATAAAATTCCACGAAAGTCTCTGTAAATAATTCGTCATGGTATTTAAACTTGGTGCGGGAGTATTTGGTTACAAACCCCTTGTCTATCAGTAGCGACTTGTATTTATTTCTCAACCAGGTCATTCCCTGAAATTCAATATAATTATGGCTTAACCAATCAAGTTCTTCAGCGATGGATAATGCCTTCTGTTTAAATTCTGGAGAGTAATTAGCTTTGTCCGCCTCATTCAAGTTTACCTGACTAGCAGCGTAGTAATGTATTTGCTTGTTTTCCAGTAAAACTGTGCTTTCTAATAAAGGTACTTCATGTTTTAAACACGCCAACATACCTGGTATCTGATGCTGACGATGCCAATAGGCTTCCCCATAGAGTTGTTCGTTCTCTGCAAGACATTGAGGGCAAAATTTTAGCCTCTGATTGTGTTCTTTATCGGATATTTTGGCAGCTTGAGAAATGGAAGTACTGGACTTTGATCGCAGCAAGTCTTTGAAAGAATATATTTCTACAGGTGTGAGGAAATTACGGAAGAAAGAATAAAGAGTGTTTTTTTTAATTAAGCTTTCAACAGTCAGTTTTGAGCCTTGGGGAAGTTGACTGACCAGAAAATTGAGATTATTGGGTAAAACTATCTTGTCTGGCTGTAAATCGACCGTCTCAAATAGCTCTTCATGAGTTTGTCGAAAGCTTTTATTCCCACTGCGAACGTGATATCTGGCAACTAGGCTACAAAGTAACTCGTCAGGATAAGGGGTAGGAAAAGAACCAAGCATTAGTTAATGTTAATGAAATCATCAATGGGATCTCTGATAAATCCTGCCTGTTTTAAAGCATCATGTGCCGAAATGCCTTGCTTTTGAGCTTCGGCAACGATTAATCTCATGTCATTTTCCTGATATTTTGGTTCTAATTTAGCTTTGGTAGATTTTTGACGCTCACTTTTTTCGATCTTAAGAGAAGCATTACCTCCACTCTGTAAGCTTAGGGCGTAGGCTTCATTGACTAAATCTTGAATATTATGCTGTTTCTTCTTTGGCTCGAATACTTTTTCGGCACATTGTTTAGCTAAAAGAGCATCTACATTTAGTTCTTGGATTAACGTAAGTATTACGTTAGTTAATACTGGAGATTGTTGCTCTTGTTGTTTACGAGCTAAACGTCTGGTTTCTTTTAAATCCTCTGATTGTAATTTGGAGGCGTACTTATTTTGATATTCAACAGTACTTAAAGGAGCGATATCTTTATATTTGTTCATCCACTCCGTATCGCCCGATCTAATAGCATCTAGCATTGGCTTGACTAGGTACAAACCTTCTTCTGCTACTTCGTGAATCAGATCGACGGTAATAATTTCATCTCCTGCTTCTGCGATCGCTCGCCACTGAACCATCTTGAAAAGTTTAACTACCAGATCGATGATTCCTTGAGTTTCATAGTACAGAGCTTCGTATATTTCATCAGTTAAAACTGTATATTCTGCCGTCCACTGATATTTCCACATTCCTTCAACAAAAAACTTCCACTCTTCCCACTCATCTTCATCCTCTTGCTTCATGCGATCCCATAGAACTCCTCCTTCTCCTGTTCCTCTTCTCGCATTTCGGAAGTTCCCCTGTAGAATAGGATAGGCTTCATTGGTACCGACTCGGATAACTGGAATACCAATGATGTTGTCCATTTTAACCAAAAAATTGAGTAAATCATCTTTACTTCTTCTGGCGTTAACTAAGTTTTGCATTTCATCAATCACAAGCATTCCCAAATGATGGGTGTGAGCTAGTTGTGCAACTTGAGCCAACATATAGTCTTCAGAATTGCGAGTCGAGCCGAATTTTTTAAAGTAATTCGTCCCTATTAAACGATCTATTTCTTTGAAAACATCAATACATAGACCTTTTAACGAACCAGCATGAGGGCAATCGACTTTTATCCAAACCAACTGATAGACATTATGTTCGGGATGAGCAATAACTTGAGGATAAAGACCAAGAATATTGATTAAGTTAGTAGTTTTCCCCATCCCCGAAGGTCCTATTAAAGTAAAGCCTGAAGCTGAAGTAGGGACATCGACATAATTTTCGATGGTTTTACCACCTTTGTTTTGAATTGCCTGATAAATTTGATTGGCACGACGAGCATATTGGGGTTTGAGAATATTCCGTGCTATGTATCCTTGCCTTAGTAATACGCTAACAATTCTTTGCAGTTCTAAAGTCTTATCAATAGGATCGAAATATCTCGATAGTCTCTCAACACAGTGAAATCTCAAATGAGATTCCAACATTCTTTCTTCTGGAGAAAAATCTGGCATTACTGTTGCCGATTGAAGAAACTCGCGATCGGACATAATGGTGGGCAATGCTTGAATCATCGGATTAGCATTGTATTCGCGTAGCTTTTGGTCGCGATATAGAGCAATAATCGCTTCATCACCATTGGGAATTGAAACTTTATCAATCATTATTAGTTAATCCTCTTCAATAGACCTTTCTATGCGCATTTTTCTGAGCAATTTTAAATTCTTTCGTTTGAGAGATTTATCTGATTTGGTTTTACCAGGGGGAGTTTTTGGTTTAATATTTTCAAGCTCTTTTGTTGACTCTACTGAAGTTGATGATTTATTTAGATCCAGTTCAAAAGCTTCTCCTTCCCTGCGCTTTTCTTTTTCAAATGCACGATTATCTCTAATTCCTTTAACTTTTCGATTATTACTTAATGTTTTATCTTGAACCGTTTCAGTTAACAGTTGTGCTTGTTTAACTTCATTTTCTATCTCTGCCATCAAATCAACCTCTTTTTGTATCTGTTGACTTTGACTTACTTGTTGTTGTTGCTTTTCATGTTCTTGAAGGTATTCAATGTCATAAATACTCTTATCCACATATTTATGG
>JBCCDL010000015.1:0-21890 GCA_039030815.1 Cyanobacteria bacterium P01_A01_bin.83
AATTTGATTTTTATAGAATAAACTAATAATTTGTATCTAAGTAATTAATACAAAAAAATAACTAAGATAAAAACATAATATTATAAGTTACCTTGGTTTTAAGATCTTTATAAGAAAAGGTATTTTTATACTAATTTTTTAGATAAAAATACCTTTTGCTATTCAAGGTGTTTAAAATTCAAAGAACAGGAAAATCCTAACTAATAATTCGTTATTGTCAAAAATAAATATTTGTGCTTAGGCTAATCAGATTCTATCTTTTTTTGCTTATAACACAGTCATTTTAACCACTTTGATTTTGTTAAGACTATTCTTAAAATAAACTAAACAATGCTTCAACTCCACTTACAATAGTAGCTGCAGCACCCAAACCTGTTGTTATATCTTCAAAAATGTTACCACCAATAACATCAATACATTCTTCTTGTGCTAAATCAATTGTTTTAGCACTTAAATCATTAATTTCAATTTTACTCATCGTTTTATCTCCATTTATTTAAACTTGTGATGATGTTTTTCATCATTAGCTTTATTCTTATTCAAATAGATAAATAAATCAAGGATTTTCAAAAATTTAAAAGACATAAAGTCGGTATATTTATGTCTTTTTTCTTGAAGGGGGACAACCTCCAGAATCAATATATGACAAAGTTCGTGAACGTTCCAGAGTCTATATATACTACTGACTACTTTGCTTCAGGCTAAAATCGAGGTGCTTTTTTCGCTCAAACCTTCAACTGCGTAGATTTTTCACTCCCTTTGTCCGCTCTTAGTTGGAAAAATGAGCGAACGATGAGTAATTAACGTCCATATATAGCAATTCTCGATCTCGTGAGGTACACCTAATCAACAATCAACAATTAACAATTAACAATCAACAAAAACCAGAATTTAACTCATACCTCACAACTATGAGAAACGCTATAATGTTTATTAATGTAGTTTTTCCTGTTCCATTAGAGCCAATAAAGCAAATTTTATCTAATGGGTTTCCTGTATCTGGATAGGTAAGATTTAAATGAAAATCACGAAATTGAAGATAGTTTTTAATATATATTTCTGAAAATTTCATAATAGTTCTGATAGATAAGAGATATAGGATGACATCCTACCTCTGAAGCTTCAATAACTAAATTCTAAATACTACCTGGGAGTGTAGCAGAATCTATTCATTTGGGTGATCGTCATCCGCACCTCTCCTCTCTTATTGCTCAATTGTATGTCTTCTCCTCAAACAATCTGAACTCTTTGTTATGAACCCTAAGATCTGCCAAAAAACTTGGTAGCATCTAAAAGCAAGTTCAATAGAGCAAGCCATGCCGTCAGATCATCGCCTCGTTTTGTATCACAAGCATCCTTCTAGTGGACGCACTCTTTTTTTACGCTTGCATGAAACCATTTGTCAGTTTGATGGCATATCCTCTGCATCCCGCCTGGTTGAAAAACATCTTGGAGAAGATCAAGTGACAGAGGATCTTTCAGAATTGTTAACAGATGCAGAACAAAGTTTAGGGATGTCGAAGGGCAGCCTGGAAATCGACAGAGACTTCAAGGTTATCATCGACGATTCAGGCACTCGCATTCAAGTGTATTTAGCTCGATTCACCACTCTCGATGCCCCTGAAGAACAACTTGTCGAACGAGGAGGAAAGTTTATTGCCATTACTGAAGCTCGTCGCTTGCCACCGAATGAACTAGAACTATTGCGATTGGCGTATTCAGCAATTATGGATGAATTGTAGTGAAACGGGCGCTCCTAGAAGTAAATTTAAGTCATGAATTTAATCATTTTCGACTTTGATGGGACAATACCCGATTATCTAAAAATTTTTATTAAAGCTGCCAAGGGATAATTCATGAATTCCCTTTTTTACCCGAACAACAACTACAATGAACATTCCTCCTACTATTAATTCTGCTCACAATTCTCTCTTTAATAAAATTGAAAAAGTCCGCCGTCGCCCCACTAAAGTTAAGGATAAAACTATTACCTTAGCTCATGGTAGTGGTGGCAAAGCAATGAGGGATTTAATTCAAGATATATTTCTCGGTAGTTTTGATAATACTCTGCTATCAGACTTAGAAGATCAAGCAAGAATAAATTTGGCTGAATTGAGCAAAATTGGCGATCGCCTTGCTTTTACTACTGATTCTTATGTTATCGATCCGATTTTCTTTCCTGGGGGGAATATTGGAGAATTGGCAGTCAACGGTACGGTTAACGATTTGGCTGTTGGCGGTGCAACCCCTTTATATATATCCTGCGGAATGATTATTGAGGAAGGATTTCCTATAGAAGATCTGCGTCAAATCGCCCAGAGTATGAAACAGGCAGCAGATTTAGCAGGAGTGAAAATTGTTACAGGAGATACAAAAGTCGTCAATCGTGGCTCAGCCGATAAAATATTCATTAATACCACTGGAATTGGCGTAATTCCTGAGCAAGTTAATATTTCTGCTGCCAATATTCGCTCGGGAGATGCCATTATTGTCAACGGTTATTTAGGGGATCATGGTGCAGCCATTACAGTAGCCAGGGAAGAATTAGCGTTAGAGAGCAGTATTAAAAGCGATTCTCAGCCGCTTAATGGTTTAGTAGAAGCAATTTTGACAGTATGTCCTCAAGTTCGAGCCATGCGAGATGCTACCAGAGGCGGATTAGCTACAGTATTGAATGAATTTGCTCTTAGTTCTGAGGTAGGCATACGCTTATATGAGGAAGCACTTCCCATTAGGGAAGAAGTTCAAGGAGTTTGCGAACTCTTGGGATTGGATCCTTTATACATGGCAAATGAAGGAAAGCTAGTGGTATTAGTGCCTCAAGAGCGAGGGAGGGAAGTTCTTGCAGCAATGAAAAAACATCCTTATGGTCAAGATGCTGCCATTGTGGGGTCAGCAATAGATTCTCCTGCGGGAGTGGTAATGGTGAAGACTATATTTGATACCGATCGCATTGTGGATATGTTGGTGGGAGATCAATTGCCCAGAATTTGTTGAGCTTCGATTGAGAAAGAGAAAAATGCACGAATTAGGAATCACTAGAAATATTGTTGCCATCGTCAGCGAAAACGCGAAAGGGATACCTGTAAGCAAAGTAACGTTAGAAATTGGCAAACTTTCCGCAATTATGCCTGATGCAATTCGTTTTTGCTTTGATGTTTGTTGTAAAGGAACGGTATTAGAAGGGGCAACATTAGAAATTATTGAAATTCCTGGTTTCGCCAGTTGTTGTAGTTGTGGGGCTGAGATTTATTTAGACCAGCCTTTTGGTATTTGCGATCGCTGTGGAAGCATGGAACTTAAAATCCTTCGAGGTGAAGAATTAAATATTAAATCAATGGAGACAGATGAATTATGTGCGTAAATTGCGGTTGTTCTGATGATGCTCAAGGAAGGATTACTTTATTAGAAAACGGTGAGACTATTGATAAGGGTGATGGTGCTGGAAATAGCAATCACAATCATACTCACACCCATACTCACACCCATACTCTAGCTGATGGTACAGTTATTACCCACAATCACGAAGAAGATATTGACGAAGTGAACGCAAGCCCTGTCCTTTTAGGGCGGGGTACTGTTCACCACTCTTTAGGGGAAAATTCAGAAATTCATGCCCATATGCACGGAAGAACTATCACTTTAGAACGAGAAATTTTAGGCAAAAATGATCGAATTGCCCAACAAAACCGCCATTGGTTTCAAGAAAGAGGGATTCTCGCTTTAAATCTGGTTAGTTCTCCTGGTGCTGGCAAGACAACTTTATTAACTCGCACTATTAACGATCTTAAATCCAAACTGGCTATTAATGTAATTGAAGGAGATCAAGAAACAATCAATGATGCGGAAAAAATCCGTCAAACTGGTTGTAAAGTAGTTCAAATTAACACAGGTACTGGTTGCCATCTCGAAGCAGAAATGGTGAGACGAGGATATTTAGAACTAAATCCTCCCCAAAATTCTCTTTTGGCGATCGAAAATGTGGGTAATTTAGTTTGCCCTGCTTTATTTGACTTAGGGGAAAAAGCCAAGGTAGCTATTCTTTCTGTTACTGAAGGGGAAGATAAACCCATTAAATATCCACACATGTTTCGCGCCAGTCAGGTGGCAATCTTGACCAAAATCGATTTGCTTCCTTACCTTGAATTTGATGTTGATCGATGTTTGGAATACGCTCGTCAAGTCAATCCCCACATTCAAATCTTTCAAGTTTCCTCAACTACAGGTGCTGGTTTGAATGATTGGTATCAATGGTTGCTTTCGGTGATGTAGTGAGAATGTTGATAGAGCAGGATTGACATACTACTAGGGTCGAGGTGTAATGGCAACATTCACCTCGATCCTAATAGGTTCAAATTCTAATATTTAGTACCGAAACAGTAAGCCCTACTTACATTTTGCCAATTACAAAGTAAGTTGTCACATCATTCCAAATACCTTGTTCTGTAACTAAAGCTTCTAGTTCATAGATATATTCGGTTTTTGCCCTGGCTAATTCTTCTGGTTGCAAGTTTAATAATGGATGACAATGAGGATGTTGCAAACTAATATCCCAGGATTTATTAGCGGCTGGGTCTAAATCTATATAACTGCCATATTGTTCGGTAGTAATTTCAATGTCTTTATATCCTGCTGTTTCTAGCAAAGAGCGACATTTAGCAGGAGTTCCCGTAAGATCGCTCATGGTTATATTAATCCCATAACGTCGAGCAACTTTTTGTAAGACAACTCCATGAACAAAAGCAGTTTCGGCAAAGACACACAAACCAATTTTGCCCCCTGGTGCCAGAAATTCACGCCATAAAAGCAAATCGGCGGTCACATTATTAAACAGAGGAAGTGCCGAACAGCAAAGAATACAATCAAAACTACCCTCGTCAAAACTCAGTGCTTCCACATCTGCTAACTGTAATTTAATATTGTGATCTAGTTTCCCATTGTTGATTTTTTGTTGAGCAACTTCAAGCAAACCCGAAGCAATATCTACGCCGATCACCTGACCCGAATCACCAACTTTTTTGGCAGCTTCTATGGCTACCATTCCTGTCCCTGTAGCCAGATCTAAAACTCTGCTCCCCTCCTGTAAATCGGCACATTCAACTAGGCGGCAGGCTAAATTATAATGCCAATTACCCGCTTTTCCGCGATCATAAGTTGACTGACGGCGATCATATGCTGCCGCTATTTCTCTTTTAAATTTATCTAGTTTAATCTTATTCATAACCATTAATAAAATGACACAAATAACCGCAAGCGATCGCCAGGCAACTGATTTAATGTTAAGAGTCTCTAACCTTAACGTTTATTATGGCGAAAGTCACATTTTACGTAACGTCGATCTCAGCGTACCAGCGGGGCAAATGGTCTGTCTAATTGGTCGTAACGGAGTTGGTAAAACCACTCTACTCAAAACAATCATGGGCTTATTAGCTCCTCGCACAGGAGAGATATTTTTTCAGGATAGTCCCCTAACCCAACTGACTCCTGATCGCAGAGCCAAATTAGGCATTGCTTATGTCCCTCAAGGAAGAGAAATTATTCCCCGTGTTTCGGTCAAAGATAATTTACTTTTAGGTTTAGAAGCGAAACCTCAAGGCAGAAAAGGCAATGAATCAATTCCCGAGTCAATATTTGAGCTGTTTCCTGTCTTAAAAACGATGCTGTCTCGTATGGGAGGAGACTTAAGCGGTGGACAACAACAGCAACTAGCGATCGCTCGGGCGCTGATGGGTCAACCTCGTCTGCTAGTGCTAGATGAGCCGACAGAGGGGATTCAACCTTCAATTATTTTGGAAATTGAAGCGGCAGTGAAACGCATTATCTCCCAAACAGGTATTTCAGTACTATTAGTAGAACAGCATCTCCATTTTGTCCGCCAAGCTGATCGCTATTACGCCATGCAAAAAGGTGGGATCGTGGCATCTGGCAGCACCGCAGAATTAAGTCAAGAAGTAATTCAACAATTTTTAGCAGTTTAAAGTTTTTTAAAGTTTAAAACCAAGATAAATTATCAGAATTGAATTAAAAAAGTTATCAAAACTATCAAGAGTATTAGGCTTTCTGTCTAAATTAATACTTGACTTATCAGGGGTTAATATCTTCTAATAGTTAGTACCTATGTTCTGAAAAAGAAGTATTAGGCTTTTGCTCTATTGAGAAAATGCTTACCTTTAGGGACATCGGGAGATCTGCTTGGCAAAAGCAGCCTCTTGTCCTTACCAACACACCAAGAAAAAAGATATGGAAAGTTTAACTCCAGCCCAACAAGAACTGTACGATTGGCTCATCGACTATATTAGGTCTACGCAACATGCCCCATCAATCAGACAGATGATGAAAGCGATGAATTTGCGATCGCCTGCACCTGTGCAAAGCCGCTTAGAAAGATTACGTAACAAAGGTTATATCGACTGGATTGATGGTAAAGCTCGTACTATTAGAATTTTACATCAGCCAGAACAAGGATTAGCAATTGCGGGAGAAATTGCCGCAGGGGGCTTAGTAGAACCGTTTAATGATGAGACTGCTAGATTAGACTTGTCAGATGTTTTTACTCGACCTGACTGTTATGTGTTGCGAGTGGTGGGAGACAGCATGATTGAGGATCTCATTAGTGAGGGAGATTATGCCATCATGCGATCGCTTTCATCGACCACAGAAGTAAAGAATGGTGATATTGTGGCAGCAAGAGTTTCAGGATATGGAACAACTCTCAAGCGATTTTATCAAGAACAGAAGCAAGTCACCCTCAAGCCAGCGAATAAAAAGTATGAACCGATTAAAGCTGAAGCCGAAAATGTCGAAATTCAGGGGATTTTAGTTGGTGTCTGGCGTAATGTTGTGGGTTCAAATTAGTCGTTAGTCATCGGTTGATCTTCGTAAATGCATTCTTAAGATCACATCTGTAGATTCTGGTTCACTGCTTTATGATTGTTGCTCCTACTTTATCCAGTAGCTTGAAAGCTAAATTGGCAACACCACTTAGGATTGGCTCAGTGGCGGTTAATAGTCGTGTCTTGCAATCGCCACTCTCTGGAGTAACAGATTTGGTCTTTCGCCGACTAGTGCGGCGATATGCCCCTAAATCGATGATGTATACCGAAATGGTGAGTGCTAAAGAGATCTCTCATCTGCAAGAGTTACCTGCAATTATGGCGATCGCATCTGATGAAGACCCCATTAGCATCCAGCTATTTGACTGTCGCCCCGACTTTATGGCGCAAGCAGCACGCCTCGCCGTAGCCGAAGGGGCAAACACGATCGACATTAATATGGGTTGCCCTGTGAATAAGATCACTAAAAAGGGTGGTGGGTCTTCCCTTTTAAGACAGCCTGAAGTAGCCGAAGCGATTGTTAAAACCGTAGTTGAGGCGGTAAATGTCCCTGTAACGGTCAAGACGCGCATTGGCTGGGATGATGAGGAGATTAATATTATTGATTTTGCCCGTAGAATGCAGGATCAGGGAGCGAAAATGCTTACGCTTCATGCTCGTACTCGCGCCCAAGGTTATAACGGCACGGCACGTTGGTCATGGATTGCTCAAGTTAAGCAGGCTTTATCGATTCCCGTGATTGCCAATGGCGATATCTTCTCGGTGGAAGCTGCGGTTAAGTGTTTAGAATTGACTAATGCCGACGGGGTAATGTGTTCGCGGGGAACTCTGGGGTACCCGTTTTTAGTGGGAGAAATTGACCATTTTTTAACTACTGGAGAAGTCTTACCCCCTCCTAATGTAGTTACTAGATTGCAGTGTGCCAAAGAGCATTTACTTGGCTTATGGGAATACAAAGGGCAACGAGGTATTTATCAGTCTCGTAAACATCTGGCTTGGTACTGTAAAGGATTTCCTGGGGCAGCCCAATTAAGGGACGAGGTCTCTCAAATCATTAGTCTTGAGCAAGGATACGAAATATTAGAGCGGGCGATCGCTGAATATCAAGAATCATGAATTTTCTCTAGAAATAATTTTAACAAAATGGCGATGCCTACGGCTAGCTCGGCAATCGCTTAGTCAATAACCTATTCAAACTTTTTTTAGTATATAAGTACTAAAAAAATTAAGATCAGCATAGAGCAAAAACTGCTTTATGAAGTGAGGAGAATCCTCATCATATATTTCGGTTATATGAACCTTGTAGCCTACCTAATTAACGCTTCTTTTAGAACTGTAATGAGCTTCTAGGTCACAAAGGGCTTGCCCGCATGTAGGGGGAATGAATCGCTATAGTCGAAGGAGGCATATCTTTTGGCGATTGCGCTCCGCGCACTGGCAAAGCCAATCGCCATTCAACTTGACCATCAACAGGCGCGTAAAATTGTTGAACCCAGACTATTCTTAGAATTTCTACAGCAGGAATATGCTAGATCTCCTCCAAAAAAGATGAGCGATCGCTTTTATTCTCCAGCAGCGTCCCCTGGGTGCAGAGCAGTTGAGTAAGCAATACTCCTCGGTTAACAAGTTAATTATTTAGTTAAGCTATGGAAACAAAGGGCTTGCCCGCATGTTTGGTTTTTACGGATTTAGGAATAAGTTATTGTCAATTTCCCAACTACCTATAGCCGTACCTAAAAAATAGAAATCTTAAACGAGAAGTATTACAGGGCGATTGGGGAATCACCTTTATAGTATGTGTGGCATTATTTCTTTAATTTGGCATGAGTTCAGGAGAACCACGCGGAAAAGAAAATACAATCAAGTTAGTGAGTTAGAGCTAGTGACCGTGACTCAACCGTCCTACGTTGCCAAAAAGGGTGGTCACACCAGCGTTTCTCTAGCCCGTAATAGTGATCGCGCTGCTGGAGGTAATCATAGAACATCCGCTCAAGATCCTCACGATAGCTCTTCAAGAGACAGTTATCTGCATTTTCCAGGTAGTGCTGGATAGATCGAGCCAGATTGCAGCCAGAACTGATGGCAAAACCAATGCCCATGGATGAAATAGGGTCGAAGCCTACGGCAGCATCTCCCACCAAAGACCAGTTTTCCAACTCATCCCCCTTCACAATATGAGAAAAGGCATTTCTGATCCAGGGCTTCTCATCAGCAATACCCTCTGAGAGACGTTTTCGAGTGTATTGTGTCGCCGATAGTAGACGAGGCCAGACATCAGTACTATTTGCCTTAAGTTTAGAAGCAATATCGGCATCAGTAAACAACACGGCTACCATACGCTGGTTAGGTATTGCCGCCGAGTACCACCAACCCTCGGGGACAGTTTCCAGCAGGATGTCTTGACTTAAGGGCTGATCCTCATCAAAACTCAGCAAAGCTCCAACACCCACCAGGCGATCGTAACACTTTTGTTCTACCTGTTGTTTCCTAGAGGTCAAGGATTTTCGACCCGTCCCATCCACGAAATATCGACAATTCAAGGAAAACTGACCCCACTCTGCATGGTTTAGTATGACCTTCCAGCGACCGTCTGAGGTGGGAAGACAATCTTTACAGCGTGTTCTGGGTAGGACTGTGGCTCCAGCATCAGCCAGAAGCCTCACCAAGTGACTATCGAAGTGAGTACGATCTAGTTGATAGGTCTTACCGTAATGACTGAGCAGTGATTCACGAGCAACCAGATTGGAATTGCCCCAAGCAGCGTAGCTACTGTAAACTCCTAAATGGCATTGGTCGAAACTATCCTCGCGCACTCCTAGATATTCTAGGAAGGGCAACATAGCACCCGAAACATGTTCCCCTGGGCGAAAGTTGTCAAAGGTCGTAGCTTCGACAAGAGCGACACTCAGTTTGGAATAACGGCAGAGTGCCAGAGCTGTACTCAAGCCCGCAGGTCCCCCACCAACAATAACCACATCGTAAACGGCTTCATTATTGTTGGTGTTAGTAGTAGCTTCTTGTATCATCGTCTTGCCCTGGTACCTGAGCGAGGATGACCTAGACTTTCACGAGAGATCGCAATTGCCTTAAATGCTCGCTCTTCTAGATAAGCCACCAGTCTTTCAGCCCGTTCGCTCTTGGCGGCTATTGCCTCTGTTGTCTGCTCCATAGAGAATACTGGAATAGTCGTATCATTGTCATATGAGTTTCCAGTGATGGCACACACGGGGATTTCTTGATACTTGAACAACTCATGGTTGCGTTCTGTTTCGACTAGATAGGGGTAATCAGACTGACCTTCTGCAGTATTTTGGTTTCTGATGAAGCCAAGGGCATACCAATGTTCGACCATCTGCACGAAGCTGTTAATACCACGGGCATAGTTCACTTGTTGCCCTGCTGGTAAGTAGACTGGCGACTGAACAGTAATAGAATTTCCTGCTGTAGGAATAGAATTCCCCTCTAGATCTGTAGATGGTACGAAGATATTAGGGGCTTGCTGATCTGCGTTAGGGTTAACAGAATCTACGGCAGTGGTTTCCCCTGTCAATACATCCCACGGACTCTGGGGTGGCCACCAATAGGAATAGTAGGTTGGAGGTTCGGGTATAGTTATATTCGTACTGTTCGATGTACCATCGCTCTTATATTCAGTAGCGGTGCCTGAGGTCTTATTGACCATCGGATTGGTAAAGTTGATGTACTGAATCGTGCATTGGAAGAAATCTGCCTGCCAAGGACAAGCCATGCGCTTAGTCAGATCACCAGGCTCGCACCCTCCGCCTTCACACTCATCACGCATAGGAGTTAGACCAGTAGAATCGTATCCTCCTTTGTCTCGGGCGTGTTTAATCACATAGGGAGAAGGGTTTGATTAGGTCGAGGTAGCTGTTTCCAGCTTACCCCTCCTATCCGAACCGTGCTTGTCACTTTCACGACACACGGCTGCTCAAACGTATCCACTATTGTCATTAACTGACTTCTCAACTACTAAATACAACGGGAATGTCGTCAATCCAAAGGTAGTCAACTTTAGACCATTCCTTTGCTAATTTCTTGTGGAAAATAGATGATTGTTTCTTCCTAATTTCAGTCATATCTAGGGCTGTTTTAGCGTCGTGACAATGTCCATGAAGGAGTTGAAGATTTTCGTAACAATTTTTACCACCAAGGGCGGTAGCAATGATATGGTCTTCTTCTAGGATATCTCCTTCACGAAAGTGTAATCCACACCAGTTACATTTACCTTTTTGCTTTTTAAGCTTATAGGCTTTTGAGGGAGGCATTTCGGTATGTCTTCCCATTCTGGTACTCCAGTAAACTAGATTGCCGTCATATGGGCTTTTATCGCCTTTAACTTTTACATAATCAGTTGAACTGCTACCAAAGTCTCTATGCAATAGTAACCGAAGAGGGTTCGCGTCCCCTTCTTTGGTTGCGAATATCCAGTTTTTATTACCGATTTTTGTAAAATATTTCTCATAAGCAGTTTTGAGACTTTTACATCGGTATCTTCCCCATGCTCTTAATTTCTTAAAGACTAGATAATCTTGAAGTACGAACTTGTTAGTTGTAGAGGCATCAGAAAAATTGTAGTAGTTGCACCATCCCCTGATAATGGGATTTAATTCTCCTATTAAAAGGGCTTGTGGTGAATGTTTGTGTTTCTTGACTACGTTCCTAATGCTTTCCTGATGTTTTTTACAGGATTCTTGGGAAGGATTAATGATGGTTTTAAAACCTAATATGTCGCCGTTTGTTTTATGTGACGAAACATATTTCCCCGCAGGGTATTGTCGAATGTTGTATCCGAGAAAGTTGAATCCTGCTGTTCTATCCTCGCTTAATTCTGAATATAGAGTATGAGCGATTCTTGTTTTGGATGGTTTTAATTCCAAGCCAATGTCTTTTAACCATTCCGAAATTAAATCTCGGCATCTTATGATTACATGGAGATCTTGATGTGTTACTACAAAATCATCAGCGTATCTGATGAAGTTGAGGGATTGTACCTTGCGTTGCCAACTAACTTGTCTACTGGGATATTCTTCCCTTCTCATGTCAATTGTTCTCGCAAAATCCTTTAACATCTTCTCTATTCCATGTAAGGCTATATTTGCCAATAAAGGCGAAATAACCCCGCCTTGAGGCGTTCCATCGGATGTGGCAGTAAATACTCCTTGGTCTATGACTCCAGATTTAAGCCAGGCTTTAATTTGTTGCCTGATTTTACCTGTTTGTCCTATCTTCTGAAGTAGTTTCAAATGGACGTAGGGTGTGGTCTTTTACACCACTAGCTTATATCCCCTACTCAGCCTTTAAGATGGTTCAGACGGTAATTCGTTGCCACTATCATCCAAATGCAGGTTTTTAGATGGCACAGATGTGACCAAGTAACTGGTTGACTCATCCATTGATTCAGGGCATTGTAAAGACGGGAGTTTTTTTCACAGTATTCTTCTATTTTGAGTGGTATCTAATTTTAGAATACTGACTCCCCTGAAATATTTTTTTTAGCTCTCAGCCCTTTGATAGCTTTTGTTTTCAGGTTTTTAATTCATCTTTTGTCAGTCAACCAGGGCAAAATGACTCTCTATCAGTTTCATTGATTCAACTGATTTAAGAGCGATTACCAAAATAAATAGGATATTTTGCCATCAGATACATCATCTCATTCAAGATCGGGAAACCAACTTCACCTCTTTCAGGATATCTGGTCTACTGTTGTTGATCGATTGCAATTATATTTAAATTTAATTAGTGTTTATATTTTCTGTTTTCTTTGTAAAAAAGCCGTAATCAAGCCTAGAGCAAAGACACCTAACAGAGCAAATCCTAATAATAGTTTACCTGACTCTAATAATCCAGCTCCTAAAGCAACTATTGGAGGATTAGAAAGAGCAATACTTATTAGTAATGCAGGAGCGAATTTTTGCCAGGGTGTTTTAGTTAACCCGACTCCATAGGAGACAAAATCAAATAAACCCGTCATTAAAAAAGCAGTCATCAGGAAAAAATTATTCTCTAAATTCTTTCGGCTTAAATTATCGATCCGATTGATGGCGACATCTCCTACTAGTCTAGTAATAAAGCTGCGACCATAACGTCGAGATAAACCAAAACTTAGGGAGCAAGAAATAATATCTGCTAAACAAATTGTTATTAAGCCAGGTACAAAACCAAACAAGCCCCCCGCTAATACAGAATAGGCAGTACCAGGAAGAGCAGGTATAATTACACTAGTTAAGCGTAATCCCCCAACAACCAGAAAAGCCCAGTTACCAAGCTGCTGTACATTAGAACGAATTTGTTCTATCCCGACTCGATTAACAAACCAAATTCCCAATGCAACTATGAGAATAATTACACTAAATTTACCGATTTTGAGCAACTTAATTTTTATTGATGACATGTTAAATACCTAAGTACAGGACAAAAACTGAAGGGTTTGAGAAAAATCAGATTCATACGAACAAAGATAATCACTATTAACATCTGACTCTAATAAATTCAGGATACTATTTTGCTAGAAGTCTCTATACTTGATACAAATTATGTCCGATAATTCTCAACAACCCCTGGCAGTTGACTTCACTAAAGACAGGGAAAAAGCATATAGAAGTATTTATCAGCGATCGCCAATTATTTCTAGTACTGCTGTGGGTTGGGATAATCTTGGAATTGCTTATGATTGGTTTCCTGTGGAAAAAGTTCCTAAAATTGTCTCTAAACAACATGGGATTGGCATCTTTACTGATGTTCCCTCTCCTGCTATTACAGACAGGGAAATAGGAGGACGAGTTAAACAAGAAAAAATTATTGCAGGAAGCTGTGTCATTATACCTGCCAACACTCCCCAGTATGCGGAGTGGAATAAAGAGAGTGGGGCAATTACGATTTCGATTGAACCAACTATGTTTGCTCAAACTATTCATGAAGTAGTTGATCCTGACACCATTGAACTCTTGCCGCTGTTTGCCACCCCTGATCCTCTTCTTTACCAGATTGCAAACGCACTTAAGACAGCATTATTTAATAATAGTGATCGCAGTCGTCTTTATGCTGAAACTTTGGTTAATAGTTTAATTCTTCATTTACTAGAGCATTACTGCACTACTCATACTAATCTACGAGAATCTATATCAGGTCGTTTACCTCAATATAAATTAAGACAGGTAATTGATTATATTAATGCCTATCTTGAGCGGGACTTGAGTCTAAAAGAGTTGTCAAATTTGCTGCAAATGAGTCCTCATTATTTTTCCCAGCTTTTTAAACAGACTACAGGTATTACGCCTCATCAATATGTAATTCGTTGTCGGGTTGAACGAGCCAAAGATTTGATACGGCAAGGTTATTTATCGTTAGCGGAAATTGCAACTCAGGTAGGTTTTACCGATCAAAGTCATTTACATCGTCACTTCAAGCGTTTTGTAGGTGTTACACCAAAAACTTATTTAAAAGAGTTTCGCTAAGTTATTAATAATGATAAAGAACATATTTGAGTTGACATGTATCAATGCCAAGTTTTAAACAAAATAACATCAACTTAGCCTTCAGCGCCAGCGTACTTTTTTTCTTTGGTAGTGTGGTTTTCACTATTGAGGCTGTTTTAGAAATAATCAAAGTTATCTCATTATGGTCATTTGTTCATTTTTTAGCCTGCCTGTTTTTTACTATTGGCTCTTTATTATTTATGTACGATACAAAAAAATAACTTGAATATTTGAAACAGTGAAAATCTGCAAGATCTTGGTAGCATAAATTCTCTCATGTCAATTGAATATTTTCAGCGATATCGCTTTAATCACGCGCGCAACTCCATTTTCTGAAGGAATTTCTGCCACGAGTCTTTATACTCAAGATAGTCATTTTTATCGACTAATGAATTTGGCAACTTCCGTAAAAGCTGGCAAAGCCTCTGGGCAAAATGGCACAAAGCTCATAAAACCATGTATCGTTTGAGAATAGTCAATTAATTTAACCTCTGTTGCTGATTCTTTCAAGCGTTCAGCATACCTTACAGCTTGATCGTGTAAAGGATCGTATTCACAGGTAATAATTAAAGCAGGAGGAAGATTGCTTAAATCTTCTGCAAGCAATGGTGAGAAATAAGATTGCAAAACGTCATCTTGATTACAGGCATAACAATCTACAAAATACTGCATTCTGGATGTAGTCAAAACTGGCGCATCGGCATTTTTTTCGGTAGACGCTAGATCTAGCTTGCCGCTGACCACAGGGTAAAGCAAAACTTGTTGGCTAATAAATTGATGCCCAAGATCTCGCGCCATTAAAGAAACTGCTGCTGCTAGATTTCCTCCTGCACTATCTCCCATCACGATTACTTTCTCTAGATCGTTTGAACTGGCTATATTATCCATTGCCCATAGCAAGGCATCATAACAATCCTCTAGGGCTGTAGGATATTTGTAGAATGGAGCTAATCGATAATCTACAGCTAGTACTATCGCCCCTGTATCTCTGGCAACACGACGACATAAGCGGTCATGAGTATCAAAATTACCATAAACCCAACCGCCGCCATGAAAAAAAAGAATTAAAGATGAATATTTTTGTTTATTAGGATAGTAAAGTCTGATTGGAATATCGACCTTTCTTCCGCTAATATTTTGTTGGACTATTTCTTTGACGGAAATTTGCCGTCCGTTAAAAATACTCTGAATAAAAGGAGATATTGCTTGTTGTGAGGTGGTTTTGAGTTCATCTAAGTTCATTTGCTCTAATGGTTTAGAGGAATTTAGCAATATATTGAGCAAACGGGTTTTCCAACCTAGTTTATAGTGGCTTTTCATAATTTAAAATCAGCTTTGCCAAGCCTACTAGAATAAATAGCTAGAATATCCAAAAATGCGAAGATTTTACAAGATAGTTGTTGAACCAATCTTTCATACTAGTTACTATAACGTTACAATAATAAACCGCGATCGCTATGATGGGAAATCAAATGTATCAAGGTGCGCCTTGGTGTTTGGGTAGATATGACAGCTTTGAAGTTGACCAGCCAAAATTGATTACCCTTTTGGGTCACGATTATGCAATTTGGCGAGATAAATCGGGAAATCTCAATGCCATAGACAATATTTGTCCTCATGCTGGTGCAAGTTTAGCGCAGGGTGGTTATATTGTTGATTTTCAGGGTAAAGATTGTTTAGCTTGTCCCTATCATGGTAACAAAGTTCAGTTTTTTGGCGATGGCAAGGTAATTGTCGATGGTAATGTTTCCCATCAAGCTATACAGCCAGTTTTACCCCTGCAAATTGTTGACGGTTTGGTTTGGACTTATGGACTGGACTGGCAAGAACAAGATGGCAAACTGATTGCGACACCGATTGAACCAAAGCTACCAATTCCCGATTATAGTCATCTTCCACATTTGCCTGAGGGCTATTCTAAGGTTCAGTTAGCAGAACTTAATCATATTTATTCTCGTTCCGAATCAGTGGCATGTAACTTAGATCAGGCTATTTGGAATATCCATGACGGGGAACATTTTGCAGGTACCCATCGAGACACAATGTTGTCTCAAGAGATCAAAATTGATAATCTAACTCAGGATGAGCATAAACTTTCATGGCAGCTAACTCTACACAAAAGAAGTGATGGCGCTGCTAAAAAACACAGAATGAATCTTTTAGTAGAAAAGATTTTTGTTCAGGGTTTCAACAGCTTTTTACCAAGTTTGACTGTGGTTACTTTAGACTATAAAGGCGATATAATTGTTGGTGTGGTGAGTATATATCCAGAATCCCAGAGCAACATTAGAATTTGTTTGGATAGCTATACCGACTTAAACTTCACTTGGTGGCAAAGGCTAATGAGATTGCCTCAATTAGCGAATTTTTTCCGCGATCGCTTAATTATGGAAGATATATCGCTCATGGAAAATCTTTACGATACATTTAACCATAAGATTACGCTGAAAAATGATACTCCAGCAACATTAGCCATGAACTATCTGAAATCTTGGTCTGATTAGTACATTGGGCAAACTGTCGCCTTGGTTAGTCATTGGTTATTAGATAGTCTTGATTAAATTACATCGAAGACGCGATCTTATTACGATTTATCTGACTCTAAAAATTTATTTACCGTCATCTCAATATCACTGGCAATTTTTCTTAACAGCGTAGGCGAGATATCCTTTCCTTTGTGAAATGGAACTGTCGTACTTCTTCCATCTGAATGACGAAATCGCTTATGGGAACCTTTTTGCCGTATTTCAGCAAATCCAAGTTTCTTTAAGATTTTGACAACTTCTTGCGGCTTTAAAACAGGTATATTACCCATCCCAATTAAATCGTAATCAGTTGCGTACCGACAAACTCTGTCTCAAAGTTAGGTTCTTCATCTTCTAAAAGCATCTCAATCACTTCTCTCAAGTTTTCATGTAGTTCGTCTATGGTTTCTCCTTGAGAATGTGCGCCAGGAAAACCAGGAACATAACCGACATACAATTTTGTATCGCAATCCTTTTCAATAATGGCGGTGAATGTTTTCATTTAAGTTTAAAAGTTTATTCTTATCTTACCGAATTAATGGGGTTGATTGCTCGCTGTTTTTCGAGCAGTCATTCTCCTATCTTTTACTAGATGTAGATACAATCTGAATATGACGGTGATCCCTGCAATAGATATCTAAATTCTCTCAGCTTCCTTATTATTAAAGGTTATGTCAAAATTTTCAGGGATAATCAATCAAGCCACACCTGCAATGGATCGGATTATTGCCCAACACTTCTATCAACTTTGGTTAGATAATAATGTCTCTCCAGAGTTGATTGATGATAACTGGTTGGATATTACCCTCAATTTTATACAACAAGCACGCCAAGAACTAAAATTTCGGGCTTTTGTGGCGCAAGTTGAAACTGGAATGGATTTAGAAATCGTAGGGTCAGTTAGCTGCCAGCTTTTTGCAGGATTATATCCTTCTGTGCTTCACAATCGCAACTATGGTTATATTTGGAATGTCTATGTGGAAAGAAATTATCGCCGTCAGGGAATTGCTACACAATTAACTAAAGCTGCGGTGGGATATTTAAAAAGTTTAAACTGCACCAAAGCATTGCTTCACGCATCCCCATCAGGGAAGCCTGTTTATCAAGGGATTGACTTTACTTCAAGTAATGAGATGATGCTGGATTTAACTTGTAGCAATACGGACTAAAATTAGGACACTCATTACTCATTACTCATCTAACCTTGCCAAGCTTGTTGCAGCTTTGTCCAAACAGTAGCTACAGTTTGCTTAACTTCGTTTTGAAAACTCCATCTTTGGAAAGCTTTTTCATAATCTTCTCCCTTAGATTGATAGGCTTTCCAGCCGTTGAGTGCCACACCTAAACCCCAGAAAAGCAAAATATAGAGTGACCAGGAAAGTGTTCCCGCAACGATCAGGTTGAAGGACAAAATAAAGGTATTAACGATCGCATACTTGGTCAACTTTTGTTTAAACTTTTGTCGACGATGAAGATCGAAAGCCCGTCGTTGGCGATCAATAACTTTTTGATCTAGCCAATCTCTTTCCGCTTCTCGAATGGTAGCATTGCTGATATCTAACTCAGCAGCAATTTCCCAAAGTTGCTGTCTAGTTAGCTCTTCTTCAGTATGATGTTTAGCGATCGCCAACTGGAGAATTTGCTGGATATCTTCTTGGTTGTAGGAATCGGGGTAGGTCGGATTTATATCTGACATAATATTACGGCATCTCTCTATGATCCATTATGCCTAAGATGTGTCGAGTTGCTACCGTAATTTTTAGGACGGTTTTTACTGTACTCGGGGAGGATGAATTGTTGTTTACGTTTCGTTACAATTTTAACAATCGCTAAAAAATTAATCATAAATAACTACAAGAAACTATATTTCTTTCTCAGACAAAGATGAAATATATTTACGTAATTTAGACAGGAGAATGCCATGAACGGCAACATTCGGATCGGAAACTTATTTGGTATACCTTTTTTTATTAACCCCTCTTGGTTCTTAGTTTTGGGTTTAGTTACTTGGAGTTATGGCTCTGGTTTAGCTGAATTTCCGCAACTAACAGGGATTATGCCATGGCTATTGGGTTTGGTTGCTGCCTTACTGCTGTTCTCATCTGTCTTGGCTCATGAATTGGGGCATAGCTTTGTCGCTATTGCCCAAGGTATTCCCGTTAAGTCAATCACGCTATTTATCTTTGGTGGTTTAGCTACCTTGGAAAAAGAGTCAGAAACTCCCCTCCAGGCTTTTCTAGTGGCGATCGCAGGACCTTTGGTTAGTTTAGTTCTGTTTGGTGTTTTAACTCTAGTTGCTACTACTGTGCCCTTAAGCACTCCAATTCAAGCGATTGTTTCCCTGGTAGCTTACATTAACTTAGTATTGGCATTGTTCAACATGATTCCTGGGTTGCCCCTTGATGGTGGCAACGTCCTCAAAGCAATTGTCTGGAAAGCTACTGGTAATCCTAATAAGGGGGTTATCTTTGCAGGTAGAGTAGGTCAGGTTATCGGCTGGATAGCGATCGCTCTAGGAATCTTATCTGTCCTTGGTATTAGTCAAGTAGGTAGCATTTGGACTCTATTAATTGGTACTTTCTTATTGCAGAATGCTGGTTTTGCAGCTCAATCGGCAACTGTACAAGACAAGTTGAGCCAATATACTGCCGAAGATGCCGTAGTTGAAGATAGCCCAATTGTGTCGCAGAATCTCTCAATCCGTGAGTTTGTTAATAACTATGTCATCGGTAAAGAACGATGGAAAAAGTTTTTGGTTGTAGATAACAATCAGCAGTTAATTGGTGCCGTAACTACTGAAGATTTAAAACAAATTCAGACTTCGAGGTGGAATGAAGTGTATCTTGACGAGTTAGTTCAACCCGTCCCCGAGTCAGATAAGATACCTGCCACCACTTCCTTGTTAGAAGCAGCCAAATTATTTGAAACCAAAAAAGCTCCTGAATTAGTTGTGGTCAGAGAATCAGGCGAAGTTTTGGGGCTATTAGAAAAGGCTTCTATTATTAGATTGATGGTTCAACAAGAGGAAGTTAAAGATAAAGCAGCGATCAAATCGGCTCAAGAAGAGGAAAAGGCGATCGTTAATTAAGGTTTAAAGTTTGACCAGATCTAAATAGACTTTTTGATAGTGTTATCGCAACCATGGATTACAACCCGTGGTTGCGATTTCAGTATAAAAGCCATTATCTATAGTTAAAGTATGACCTTAGAAGATTTGACCACCGACTCAAACGGCGAATATATAGAGCATACACATCTACTTTCGAGCGATCGCGCGGGATGGGAGCAACTTAATTTAATTTATGAATTAGAGCCAGCGGGAGAAATGCCTGAGGCGGCTATTCCTGCTCATTCCCTGGTGATTTGCTTAGGAGATTTTCAGGGTAGTTTTTTGATTAACGGACAATGGCATCACGAACAATACAGCAAAGGAGATATTGCCATAGTTGCCGCAGGTGAGCTTTTTCCTCGTGTGAAGATAGATCGCCGAGTCCCTTTACTTGAAATATTTTTATCTCCTGATATCTTACTTAAGGGGATCGGCGCAAATTCTGCTAAAGTTCAACTGCAATCAAATTTTCGGTTACGCGATCCTTTGATTCAACACATGGGGTTAGCTTTAAAAACTGAATTAGAATTAGCTGGTAAAGATAGTAAGCTTTATGCCGATTCTATGGCAACTGCACTAGGGGCGCATCTCTTGCAAAGATATGGATGCCAAAATTCTGTAGTTAAACAATATCGCGGTGGTTTAGCACCCTATCAATTGAAAAGGATTATTGAATATATTCAAAACCACTTAGATACGGATTTGACTTTAAATAAACTAGCTAGTCTGATTGCTATCAGCCCCCATTACTTTGCTAGCTTGTTCAAACAATCTACAGGGCTATCACCGCATAAATACATTACTCAGTGTCGTTTAGAAAAAGCAAAAACGCTGTTGCGTGATTCAGATTTAGCGATCGCCTTTATCTGTTTAGAAGTGGGTTTTAAAAATCAAAGTCACTTTACCAGAGTGTTTCGCCAACATTTTCACATTACTCCCAAAGCTTATCGAGATTTGTTTTAACTGCATTTAACTGCAATATAAGCCTGATTTTAGCAATTAGCTCAAGTAATATTTAATCGTAAAAATAGAACAATTTTCGGAATAATCCACCAGACAGCAATCGCCGTAATCTTTAAACTAATCAACATAGTAGTTTCGTTAATTTCAATTAGAGTCTTGCAAATTATCTATCTTGGTTTATCTGTACTGGGTTTAATTTTGCCCTATTCCCAGTTAATTCCTTTTTTCGGCGATCGCGGTTTTGATTTAGCTGTCTTTTGGTCAGAGTTGTTTGCTAATCAAATTTCTACTGCCTTTAGTCTCGATGTATTCGTTTCTTCAGTAGTATTTTGGCTCTTTCTCTGGCAAGAAGGAACCAGATTAAATCTGAAATTACGCTGGATTTATATTGTGTTTAATTTGACATTCGGTCTGTCTTTTGCTTTGCCTCTATTTCTCTACATGCGATCAATCAAGATTACTCAAATGCAAACACTTGAGAGCAATCATGAATTGTCAGGAGAAGCAACATGACCACAATATTTCCTATACGAAGATGGCAAATTGTTAAATGCTCAACCATCTTGATTGCGATCGCTTTTTGCTTAATCTTGTTAATCAAAGGTATTAATGAAACAAGCTTGCCGATTGCCATCAGATTTACCGCCCGTACTTCTTGCATTTTGTTTCTATTAGCATTTACGGCATCCTCTCTGCGGCGACTACAATCAAACCCTTTAACCAACTGGCTAGTTACCAATCGTCGCTATCTGGGGCTATCAATGGCAATTTCTCATGGCTTTCATGCCCTGGCTATTTTAGGTGTAGCTATCTTGACTACAGAGAACATGCTTAAGGACAGTCATCATGCCAACCTAGGCTATTTATTTATTATCCTGATGACAATTACTTCCTTTAAACGTCCTGCGGCAATTCTGGGTAGGCGCAATTGGCAAATTTTACATACAGTGGGAATGTATTATCT
>JBCCDL010000016.1:0-21087 GCA_039030815.1 Cyanobacteria bacterium P01_A01_bin.83
AGCGTAGTCATGATTTACAAATTGTGCTGAGTCAAACTAGATGCAATAATCAAAAGTTTATCTAAATTTCATGTTAATCGACACGATACAATACACTTCCTTTATATTTAGTTGCTAGATTATCAATAAGCCAAGTAACTTTAAGTTGGGATAACAAAGTAGGATGGACTATGTAGACTATCATACTTTGTTACTTCCCTTATTTCTTCACCCTAGTTACTACGCCAATCTAACCTTAGGCTATACCAAACCCGATTACCAAAGTATACTGAAGAAGTCAGAAACTTGAATTTGACTTAAACCCTACATGGGGGCAAGCCCTTTGTGCCTTGACACAACTTTTAAGTGCCCCATCTAAACAGAATTTAAATTACATCTTAGGCTGCCATTTGCCACTGTACCATCGTAGTAAAACTCTAGCCAGTTGACTAGAACTATGGCGAACATGTCCAGTAACTAAGTCTTCTTCCATTACATTAGCCATAACTATTCTACGGTGAAGTCGGGCAATTTCTTGTCGGTCTAATTCTACAGGATGAGAATTCTCTAAAGCATAATGCTCTAACGACCGAGGACTAGGCGGTTTACGATGTACCAGAACAGCATCAAATAACTTTCTTTTGCTGACTCGGTCGATTTCTCGAATATGATCGGCAACGCTATAGCCCTCGGTTTCTCCTGGCTGAGTCATAATATTACAAATGTAAATACGAGGGACTTCTGAACTGGCGATCGCATCTCGTATTTCTGGAACCAACAGATTGGGAATAATGCTGGTATAGAGACTGCCAGGACCGATAATAATGTATTCAGCCTCTTGAATTGCTTTGACTGCTGTAGGCAGTGCGGGAGGATTGGCAGGAATACAGCCGATATTTTTAATTTTTCCCTTAGCTTGGGGAATATTAGATTCTCCCTCAATTAATCTGCCATCTTCCATCTCAGCCCATAAGCTAACGTCACTCAGGGTAGATGGCAGCACCTTCCCACTAATAGCTAGAACTTTAGAACTAGCAGTGGCAGCCTGTTCTAAATCTCCTGTAATCTCGCTCATCACCGTCAGAAATAAATTGCCAAAACTATGACCCACTAAACCGTCTCCTGCTTGAAAACGGTATTGAAATAGCTCCGTCAGCAATTCTTCTTCATCAGCCAAAGCTGCCAAACAGTTGCGAATGTCACCAGGGGGTAGTACTCCGATTTCTCTTCTCAGTCTTCCCGAAGAACCGCCATCATCAGCTACTGTAACAATCGCCGTAATGTTACTGCTATATTCTTTCAAGCCTCGCAAGAGAGTCGATAGCCCAGTGCCTCCCCCTACTACCACAATCTTCGCCCCCCGATTAAGGCGACGACGATCTAAGAGCATATCTACCAGTTTTTTGTCTTTATCAACCCCCAACACATCGGTAATCGAACCCATAGTTCTTGATTGTCCCCAATAAATCAAAAAAATGCCGACGATTAAGACGATGGGACCCGAAACATAGCTAGGGACAACTGTAGTTAAAAATTCCAGAAACAGCGCCGTTAAAGATAACAAGCGATATATTGGCGTCAGCTTACTCCAAATTGCCGTCCCAACTATCACTAGCAGGAAACCACTGGCACTTAGTAGAAGCCATCGTTTGATGAATAATCCAGGGGATAGCCATTTAAATATGCGATTGCGGCGACGAGTTTTTTTTTGGTGTGAGAATGAATTTTTCATCCCAAATTAAAGAACGTTTTCAAGGTAGATGCCAAAGTCGATAAGATAAACATATACCATCAAGAGCTAAACGACTCGTCAGGTTGAGGTTGAACGAACACAATCTATTAATCTTTATAAACAATAAAATTCATGGTTTTGGAGTCAACAGTATCCTGTCTAAATGCAAATTAAAATTTTAGGACTCGACCCAGGAATCGCTATTTTAGGCTTTGGCACTATTATTTGCCACCAATCTCCGCAGATTAGTAATCATAGTTTGGTAAAACTAGATGACTTCGGCACCATTGAAACTGCCGCCCAAACTCCTTTTGGCGATCGCCTGTGTACTATCTATAATGATTTACATACTTTGATCGACGAAGTTAATCCTGATTTAGTGGCGGTTGAAAAATTATTTTTCTATCGCATGAGTCATACTATTACCGTAGCTCAAGCTCGGGGAGTTTTGATGTTAGTTCTGGGTCAGACAGGTTTACCTTATACAGAGTTCACGCCTCCAGAAATCAAAAAGACTCTCACAGGATACGGTAAAGCAGACAAAAGAGAAGTTCAATTAGCTGTAGCCCGTGAGCTAGCTTTGGAGCAAATACCTCATCCAGATGATGCTGCCGATGCCCTGGCAATTGCTTTAACGGCATGGTTCCATAACTGTAGCCATGGTGGCTAAATCTTTTTGATGTTGGTTGAGCCAGCCGCTTTTTAGACTAATTCCCCTCGCATTACTGTTACCGCCTGTCCCAATAAATTAACCCGATCACCGCCATCATAGTTAATTTTGATTACTCCTCCACGCTCAGAAGCCTGATAGGCTATCATCTGATCTTTTTGCAAGCGATCGCGCCAATAGGGAGCAAGACAGCAATGAGCAGCACCTGTGACAGGATCTTCATTGATACCTAATCCTGGGGCAAAAAATCTGGATACAAAATCATATTCTGAGCTGGCATCAGCTTTACTAGTGACGATTACATTTGATATTGGTAGCTGTTGTAGAAGAGTAAAGTTGGGCTGTAATTGACTAACCTGTTGAGCTGTGGCAATTTCCACTAAATAGCCTAAAGAGTTATAGGAAACTGTTTTAATCGGTACTCCTAAAGCATCCCCTAATTTAGTAATAGGCGGAATATCTTGTGAGCGGCTTACGGGAAAATTTAATTCAATCCAGTCATTTTGAGATCGAGCCGTTAAAACACCGCTTTTGGTCTTAAACTGAAGGTCTTGACTAGGGTCTGCGTACCCCTCTGTCCACAAAACATGAGCGCTAGCTAATGTTGCATGACCGCATAGAGGAACCTCTGTCGCGGGAGTAAACCAACGTAGATCATATTGCTGTTGCTGATGTGAAGTACCTGAGTGGTTAACACTATCGGTTGAACCGCCAGTTACGTCCTCAGAATTCGCCCTTATGTCCATTAAAAATGCCGTTTCTGAAAGATTCATCTCCCGTGCTACCGACTGTAACCACTGGTCATCTTGAGGAGATGACAAAACGCATACTGCCGCAGGATTACCACGAAATTTTTGCTTGGTAAATGCATCTACTTGCACTACAGGCTGTCTCATATACTTCTCTTGTTTGGTAAAGTTGAATCAAGTTTGCTTAAAAGATACAGAATGATTACTATAAATTTTGGTTTGATTAAGTTTCAAAATAATGCAGCTCGATGTTGTAAACGCTTAAAGTCCATACAATAGTAAATAAAGAATCTTATACGAGCAAAATTATGAAGCGTAATAATCCATCAGATCTGTTACCATTTTTGGGATTGAGTATCGCCACCAGCCCTTTCATGATTAGCATTTTAGCTTGCTATTTGGTAGCAGAGTTGATGAGCGAGCTAGGTAAAATGAGCGAAGAAGTATTTCGCTCAGAACGCTTACCCGTGATAAATTTTACTAGTTTTAGCGACCAATGAGCTTAACTTGAGCTGAGTTACCTAAAGATTTTCGTTGCTAAAGTCAGCCAGGTTGACGCCATAGTAGAAGCTTGGGTCTACAGTTCAACAATTGACAATGAACAATGAACACACGCAGCGGAAGCGTCCGCAAGTCGTAGACTTAGCTGCTCCGCAGGATGGCTTCGCCATCCAGTTCGTCGTCTTAAAAGGAAGACAAAGGCGCGTTGCCACGCCGCATGTATTGGAATTACCGAAACATTTTTCTTTTACTTCTTCGTAAACGACAAAGCGGATGCGACCGAGCCGTAGTTTTACTGCGGCTCGCACGCGCACCAAGCAGGCGGTGGTGAGTCCTACGGACTTGCTCCGCAACCGCCGCATGTAGGTCTTAGACCAAATTAACTAATTGTCAATTATCAATTATCAATTGTCCATTAATAAAAGAGACCTGAGCCTTAAATTGCTTTATAGAATATTTTGAGCGCGAGATTCGGCGATGCAAACGGTCAACAGCGTGAATTAAATTCACAATATGCGCCCTTAGAACCTGTGTCGCCTTGAATAATAGCGCTGTTGAGGATAAGCATCTTGCTGAACTGTAGTTGGGGTTTGATAGACCAAACTGTTGGATGATTCTTTAAGATCTTTAAAATATTCTGGTTGATTAAAGCTTAAATCCCATTTTTACTTAAACTAAGACTTACACACGCCAAGCAGAGGTTTTTATGAGTTCGGTTGTTCAATCTTCAATCTACAATCTAGAAGAAGCGAATGTAGCTGATGCATCCCATTTACTGCTGCGTCATCGGCAAAAATTAATTGAGGATCTATGGGAGTCAGTATTACGTTCTGAATGTGGTCAGGAAATGCTGGATCTTCTCCAAAAAATGCGATCGCTTTCCTCTGCGGAAGGGCAAGTGACAGATTCATTTCCTCAGTCCTCGGTGCCACAGTTAATTGAAGAGCTTAATCTTGATGATGCTATTCAAGGAGCCAGAGCCTTCGCTCTTTATTTTCAGTTGACCAATATCGTTGAACAACACTACGAATCTAGAGAACAGAAGCTAGCCCAGCGGGTTACTCAAATTAAACCTTTAGGCAAGAATGCTCATGGTAATGGTAATGGTTTGCATTCTCAGTCTAGGGGCAAATCCTCTGAAGAGAAGAACCCAGCCTTTAGAGGGGAGTTAATTTATAACTGGGTCGAACCTAGTATTTCTAGTAATAATCAAGCGGGATTATTTCATTGGCTATTTCCTTATCTCAAGAAGATTAATATGCCACCCCTGATGTTACAAAGATTACTAGATCAATTAGATATCAGGCTAGTTTTTACCGCTCATCCCACAGAAATTGTTCGCCACACAATTCGCAAGAAACAACGTCGCATATCTCACATCTTAGAGCAATTAGACATTGCTGAAGAAGTGATGCGAGAGATTGGCTTACCTGAATCTTGGGAAGCAAATGAAGCAATTCGTCAGCTTACAGAAGAGATTCGTCTGTGGTGGCGTACCGACGAACTGCATCAATTTAAACCTAAAGTTTTGGATGAGGTGGATTATTCCCTGCACTATTTTCAGGAAGTTTTATTTGATGTTATTCCTCAGCTAGCTTCCCGCTTAAAACAGTCTTTAGGGGATTCTTTTCCCAGCTTAGTCGCTCCGACCCATAATTTTTGCTATTTTGGCTCCTGGGTGGGTTCAGATCGAGATGGCAACCCTTTTGTAACGCCTCAGGTAACTTGGGAAACAGCTTGTTACCAAAGAAGAATTGTAATTGAAAAGTATCTAGATTCAATTGATCAGCTTAGGGAACTATTAAGCTTGTCTCTACATTGGAGTGATGTCAGGCAAGAGTTACTAGACTCTTTAGAGCAAGATCAACAACAGATGCCAGGTATCTATGAAGAATTAGCGATTCGCTATCGTCAAGAACCCTACCGTCTTAAATTAGCTTATATCGCCCAAAGATTAAAAAACACCTTAGAACGCAATCGAGCATTATCATCTGCTGCTGGAAGACAAGCCATTTCCGAAATTAATACCGATAATATTTATGCTTCGGGAGACGAATTTGTTGCTGAATTGAGGTTAATGCAGAATAGTTTGGCTGCCACTAGTTTGCACTGTCGTGAACTAGATAATTTGATCACTCAAGCTGAAGTTTTTGGATTCTGTTTGGTAGAACTAGATTTCCGCCAAGATTCTTCGCGCCATAGTGATGCGATCGCTGATATTACTGCTTATCTTCAGGTACTATCTAAGCCTTACGATGAACTATCTGAAGCCGAAAAAACTGCATGGTTGATTCAGGAATTAAAAACTCGTCGTCCTCTAATTCCTGCGGAAATGCCTTTTAACGACGCTACCTGTGAAACAATTGAAACTTTCAAGATGTTACGTTTGTTGCAGCAGGAGTTTGGAACTAAAATTTGCAAGACTTACATCATTAGCATGACCAACTTTGTCAGTGATGTTTTGGAAGTCTTGTTACTTGCCCAAGAGGCGGGACTATATGATCCAGCAACTTGTCATACTGCTATCAGGATTGTTCCTTTATTTGAGACAGTAGAAGATTTGAAACGCGCTCCAGCAGTAATGCGAGAGCTGTTCGAGTTACCTCTTTATCGCACTGCTTTAGCGGGAGGTTATCAACATGTACCAGCCCACCAAAACTCAACCACTACTGCGCCAGAAGTTTTGCAGCCGAAAGATTTACAAGAAGTAATGTTAGGCTACTCCGATAGCAACAAAGATTCTGGTTTTCTTAGTAGTAACTGGGAGATTCACAAAGCACAGCATGCCTTACAAAAAGTAGCGTCTGAATTTGGCATTTCCTTACAAATTTTCCATGGTCGTGGCGGCTCAGTTGGTCGTGGTGGAGGTCCAGCATATTCGGCAATCTTAGCTCAACCAACAGATACAATTCAGGGCAGAATTAAAATTACCGAGCAAGGAGAAGTCTTAGCTTCTAAGTATTCCTTACCTGAGTTAGCTCTGTATCATTTGGAAACAATGACTACAGCGGTTATTCAGTCTAGTCTGTTGGGTAGCGGATTTGACCGAGTAGAACCCTGGAATCAGATTATGGAAGAATTATCAGCGCGATCGCGTACTGTATATCGTTCTTTGATTTACGAGCAGCAAGATTTTGTCGATTTCTTTCATTCGGTTACGCCAGTCGATGTCATCAGTCAGCTACAAATCGGCTCTCGCCCTTCAAAACGCCCAGGTAAAGGTAACGCCAGTAAGAAAAAAGATATGAGTAGTTTACGGGCTATTCCTTGGGTATTTAGCTGGACTCAAAGTCGGTTTTTACTGCCAGCGTGGTATGGGGTAGGTTCTGCGCTACAAGGATTTTTAGAGCAGGAACCAGAGAAAAATCTTGACTTGCTACAATACTTTTATGTTAAGTGGCCTTTCTTTAGGGTCGCAATGTCTAAAGTCGAAATGACTTTAGCCAAGGTAGATCTCCAGATTGCTGAGCATTATGTTCAAGAATTGTCACATCCAGATGATTTAGAACGCTTTCAAAAGCTATTTGCTCAAATTTCCGAAGAATATAATTTAACCAAAAAGTTAGTTTTGCAAATTAGCGGTCAGAACAAGCTGTTGGATGGCAATCTCGAACTACAGCGGTCAGTACAGCTGCGTAATGGTACTATCGTTCCCTTAGGCTTTTTACAAGTCGCATTAATCAAGCGGCTGCGTCAACAAAATGACAAGTCTCAAGCTTTGCATTTCCGCTTTAGCAAAGAAGAACTACTGCGAGGTGCAATGTTAACAATTAATGGGATTGCTGCGGGGATGCGTAATACAGGTTGATCTTAAAGATGAGGAGAAATGAATAAAAATAAGGAAGAATCGGCAATTTCTCTTTCTCTTCCTTATTTATCTGTAGACTAATAAAGTAAATCGAAAACAGCTACCAGATTCAGGCAAGCTATCTACCCAAATTTGACCATGATGAGCTGAAACAATTTGATAGCAAGTAGCTAAGCCAAGTCCATAACCTTCCTCCGAGAGGTCTCGCTGGAGACGAAAGCTATTCTCAAAAATACGGTTTTGCTTCTCTGGAGGGATTCCTGGCCCGTTATCACATATACTAATTTGAACTTTTTGGTTAGTTCGATGGAGAACAGATAAGGAAATCTTGCCACCTTGAGGTGTATATTTAATGGCATTATCAAGCAAATTGCCTATTAGCTGACAAATCAGATTTTCATCAGCGTAAATTTGAGGAATGTCTTGAGGAATGTCTTGAACAAAATCCATGGATTTCTGCTTAAGTCTGGCATCAAATTGACTAGATATCTCTCGACATATAGTATTCAAATCTAATGCTTCAGGCTTGAGTGACAAGCGCACATTTGAGTTTTGAGAATTTTGCAGGAGTTCACTGATCATGCTATCCATGATTTTAAATTGATTTTTAGCTTGGCGAAACAGCCTTTGCTTGAGAATTTGACGTTTATCATCCTCTAAATCAGCATTTTTCTCAGACAATTCGATAGTTTCAACTGCCATAGAAACAGCGGTTAGCGGCGTACGCAAATCATGAGCAAGCATCGCTAAAATTTTGTCCTTGAAACTTAGTTGCGCTGCCAACTCTTCTTTTTCTCGTTTTAGTTTAAATATTTCGTCAGATAATCTAATGTCGTGAGCGTAATAATCTTCTGGAGGTGTATCAGCAGAATCTACATCATCATTAGAGACATCATTACTGTTGGAGATGCTAGCTGCTTTCCATTGAGGCCATCGCTTTTCTAATTGCTTAATTAAATCACTACCAGCTAAAACTTGCCTTGGTGCAGGAGCCATCTTAACTAAAGCAGGGGTTGCAACTAATTTTAAAAATTCGACGAGGTGAGGCTGTTTTTCAATCTCAACCACTTCCAAGTTAAATAAATGTTCAGAGTGTAAGTTCTGTAAATAAGACTGGATCTGCTGAACCTGCTCATCAGAAGAAGAGCGTTGATCGACAAACAATAATAGCTGAAGCAATAGTCTATCCTTATTACCATAGTCGTAATCAGGGTATTGCTTATTAGATTGCGACACTATAACCAATAAACCAGATGAGTAAGCTAAAAGCTACGTCAAAACTTTTTTGTGAACATAAGCGGTAACAATGCAAATCCACTCAAGCATAAAGATGCAAATAGAAAAGCTTTTTAAATCAATTTAAAATAGCTTTTTACTAGTAAGCAGAACAACTTGAGTATATTTGACAAGTAAGTTAAGCTTTCTTTTAAATACACTATTAAGATATCATAAAATTTACTCAGATTGCCTCAGATACTTAATTTAAGTCAGTGTTTTCCGCTGTGAGACGACGATCTAACGTTACTCAGAAGCAATTTTCTGGTTGTAGGCAGTCTTTAATTAAGCTGCCGTCTAGCTAGATGACACAAAAATCGAAGATGGGATACACTTTGTTCCAATTTCAATATAGGTGCTTGCCTCATGTTGCGGGACGTACTATTCTACTTTGTTTGTTCGTCAATATTCTGAGGCGACCTGATCCTAGGCGGGGTCTTATAATTTGCACCGCTGAAATTTGGTTCGGGTGCTTCGGTGCTCAATTCCCTTCCGCCGTCCCAAAAAGTTTAGAGATCTTACATTATCATGGCTCTTGGTTATCTTGCCCTTGTCTTACACGCTCACCTTCCTTTTGTCCGACATCCCGAAAGCGATTTCGTTTTAGAAGAAGAATGGCTATTTGAAGCCATAACCGAAACCTATGTTCCCCTGCTTCAAGTATTTGAAAATCTGAAGCGGGACGGGGTTGATTTTAAAATGACTATGAGCATGACACCGCCGTTGGTGTCAATGTTGCGTGATGAACTACTTCAAGATCGTTATGACGATCATTTAGCCCAGCTAGAAGAGCTAATTGGGAAGGAGATAGAGCGCCACCAACATAACGGTCATATGCTTTATTTGGCTGAGTATTACGCTAACTCTTTTAGCCAAATTAGAAAAACTTGGGAGAGTTATGATCGTGATTTAATAACAGCTTTTAAGCAATTTCTCGACAGCGGAAATCTCGATATTATTACCTGTGGAGCAACCCATGGATATCTTCCTTTAATGAAGATGTATCCAGAGGCAGTTTGGTCACAGATCAAAGTCGCTTGTGAACATTACGAAGAAAACTTTGGTCGCGCTCCTAAAGGAATTTGGTTACCAGAATGTGCTTACTATGAGGGACTAGAAAGGATGCTGGCTGATGCTGGCTTGCGCTACTTTCTCACAGATGGACACGGTATTTTGTATGCTCGTCCCCGTCCTCGTCATGGTTCTTACGCTCCGATCTATACGGAAACAGGCGTAGCGGCATTTGGTAGAGATCATGAGTCTTCACAACAGGTATGGTCTTCCAAAGTCGGTTATCCTGGTGCGGTAGAATATCGAGAGTTTTATAAAGATTTAGGCTGGGAGGCAGAGTATGAATATATTAAGCCTTATATTATGCCCAACGGTCAACGTAAAAATACTGGTATTAAATATCATAAGATTACTAGCCGTGATGGTGGATTGTCTGAAAAAGGACTATACGATCCTTACTGGGCGAGAGAAAAAGCAGCCGAACACGCTGGAAACTTCATGTACAATCGAGAGCGTCAGATACAGCATCTCCATGACATGTTGCAGCGTCCGCCAATTATAGTTTCACCTTACGATGCGGAACTATTTGGACACTGGTGGTACGAAGGACCGCAGTTTATTGACTTTCTCTTCCGCAAAAGTTGGTACGATCAAGGTACCTATGACATGACTCATTTGTCGGAATACCTTCAGCAGCAACCAACTCAGCAAGTTTGTCGTCCCTCTCAATCCAGTTGGGGTTATAAAGGATTTCATGAGTATTGGTTGAATGATACCAATGCTTGGATTTATCCCCATCTGCATAAAGCAGCCGAAAGAATGATCAAGTTAGCAAATCGCGAACCTGCTGATGAGTTGGAATGGCGAGCTTTAAATCAAGCAGCACGAGAACTGCTACTAGCACAGTCTTCAGATTGGGCATTTATCATGCGTACTGGTACCATGGTTCCCTATGCTATTCGGAGAACGCGATCGCATTTACTCCGCTTCAATAAAATTTACGAAGATCTTTTGATTGGCAAAGTTGATTCAGGATGGTTAGAAAAGGTTGAAGCAATCGACAATATCTTTCCCAATATTAACTATCGTACTTACAGAACTATGTAAATTAAGATTTTAAATTAATCAATTAAGCTTTTGATTGAACTGATTTTTCAGCAGCTATGTGTCCTCCCTCAGCTATCAATAATGCAAGAGTGGAGGATGTTATTTTTTGAGAAAATTTCTAAGTACGGGACAAAAAATTAATTTGAATAGATACTTGAAACAAAGTGATTACGCTACACGTAGCCGACCGAGCGTTAAGCCAGCATTAGGCATCGCAATTCCAGAACTTTCAAAACACTGATAATTTAGATTTGAAGTATCGCTTCGCTATAATTTGCTAGACTAAGAAATTGATTATTAGTTCTTTAGTACTATCAAAGATAAGCTCATGGCTCTTAATGTAGTAAATTTAGTCGGTCGTGCTGGTGCTGCGCCAGAAATTATTCATTTTCAATCGGGTACAGTTAAATGCACTCTTCCCCTTGCCGTTGACCGCCGTAGTCGTAATAGTGATCAACCAGACTGGTTTAACTTAGAAATTTGGGGGAGAACTGCGCAAATAGCGGGAGATTACGTAAAAAAGGGTAGCTTAATAGGAATTCAAGGCTCTTTGAAAATTGATACTTGGACAGATAAAAATACAGGGGGACAACGTTCTCGCCCTATTGTTAAAGTCAATCGCCTAGACTTATTAGGCTCAAAACGAGACAACGATCCTAATGCAGTTAGCGGTTACCCTGGTGCAGTTAGCGGTTACCCAGAGTAATTCAATAACCCCTACCTGCCCTAAAGGTAACGAGATAGGGGAGTGTGGGATTCAGCCCGCCATAACCATTGAATAGCGCATAGAGTCTTAATCTGATACGCACTTCCAAGTGTCTCGCTAGCTTGGACTATCTGCCAACTCACTGATTTTGAGTGCTTCTAAAGGGAGGACATTTTGATTAAGATGCGCGAAGCGACCAAACACTATGTGCGACAAACCGTCGCCTTTATCTAGGATTATCTCCAAATGCAACGAGTACCAGTTTTAAATCCAGATGGCACTCCAGCCATGCCATGTAAAAGCTCTAGAGCTAGACGTATGGTACGAGATGGTAAAGCTCTGGGTAAAAGAAATAAGCTAGGTATTTACTATATTCAGTTGATATACGAACCTAGCGATAGAAAAACGCAATCAATTTCGGCTGGCATTGACCCAGGTAAATACTACTCTGGTATAGGTTTGCAGTCGAGCAATTTTACTTTGTTTACTGCCCATTTGTTGTTGCCTTTTGAGACAGTTAAAAAAAGAATGGAGCAGCGACGGATGATGCGACGTACAAGAAGAGGCAGAAGGATTAATCGTAAGGTTGATTTCTCTCTTCGCGCCCATCGACAAAAGCGGTTTGATAATCGTCGGGGTAGCAAATTAGCACCAAGCATTAAAGCCAATAGGCTTATTGAAATCAAGGTCATTTCTGAGCTAGCTAAAATCTACCCGATTAGCTCTATTGTTTATGAGTATGTAAAAGCCAAAACACTACCTGGGTGTTCTTTTTCCCCTGTTCAGGTAGGGCAAAAATGGGCAATCAAACAATTAAATAAAATTGCACCCGTCACCACTAAGTTTGGCTGGCAAACTTCCAATCTGAGAAAATATCTTGGCTTACCAAAACAAAAGCTAAACAAGAAAGAAGCTATTGCAGCTACCCACGCAGTCGATGGAATTACTCTCGCAGCAAGTCAATTTATTGATTATTCATCATTTGAAAATTCTCAAGGTAAAGGTCATGCTTGGTTTGGATCAGTTCAAATCACTGATGCACCATTTCTGGTCATCAGAAGACCACCAATATCAAGACGACAACTTCACTTGATGCTGCCATCCAAAGGTGGAAATAGACGAAACTACGGTGGCACTGTTACCCGTCATCAAGGTATCCGAAAAGGAGACTTTGTTGAAGGAGTTAAAGCGGGTATCACCTATCAAGGATGGTGCAGTGGAGATACTGCTAGACAGATAAGCATCTCGAATGCAGACTGGAAGCGTATCGGTCAGTTCACAGCATCCAAAGTTAAGTTGTTGCGACGGGCAACAGGATTAATTTGTATACAGGGAGCAGATTTCACCGTCGTAGCTTAATTACTGGTTTTCGTTTCTTCCCCACCCTGCAAAGCGAGGATGGGGTATCTACTCAAACATTTTCCGATGAATCAGAGACAAAGGCTTGAGCCGCACGTAAAAATGAAACATGAGGAAATTTACGGTTATCAGTTCAAGTTTTTGACAAAAAACAAGCTCTACTTTGTTGGGCTGTTGCTTGCAGCGGTAATTCTTTACACATCTGGCTTAGGAGATTTACCTTTAAGAGATTGGGATGAAGGAATCGTAGCAGGGGTTGCACGTAACATCTGGCGTGCTTCTCCTGATAGCTTGACATGGCTTTTTCCCACCATCAATTATGGAGAACCTTATTGGAATAAACCACCATTAATTCACTCTTTAATTGCCCTTAGTTATGGACTATTTGGGGTTAGCGAGTGGAGTACTAGGATCATTCCTGCTCTTTTATCTGCCGCTTCTGTTGGCTTTGTTTACTTAATCGGCAGAGAAATTTTTGCCAAACCTTTGAGCGCGATTTTTTCTGCTTTAGTCTATTTAACTCTGTTACCCATAGCTCGTCATGGACGTGTGGCAATGCTAGATGGCGCGATCGCCTGTTGGTTTTGTTTGGCTATCTGGTGTCTTTTGAAGGGTAGGAAGCATGCCTCATGGCTTCTGGGTACTGGTCTGGCTTTGGGATTAATTTGCTTGAGCAAAGGCATCATGATGGGAGTCTTGTTAGGGGCAATTATACTAATCTTTGTAATTTGGGATCATCCTCGATTGCTGCGATGTCCTTATATTTGGTGGGGTCTCATTTTAGGAATCTTGCCAGCGATCGCTTGGTACGGGTTGCAGTATCTGAAATATGGCGAACAGTTTTTGGGCATTAGTTTGGGGACACAAACTTTTAACCGTATCTGGGAGCCTGTAAGTAGCGTTTCTAGCCCACCATGGTATTACTTATTAGAAATTTCTAAGTACAGCCTTCCTTGGCTTATATTCTTACCTTCTGGAATTAAATTAGCTTGGGATTGTCGTCGGCAAAGCTGGGCAAAATTAACCTTGGCTTGGACAGGAGTTTATCTGATGACAGTTTCGGCGATGGCGACTAAACTACCTTGGTACATAATACCTATCTATCCTGGATTAGCTTTGTTAGTAGGAGTAAGCTTAGAACAAGCTTGGAGCACAAAAAATCCCCCCGTCTACTGGAGAATCATATTTAGCTTTCTGGCTATGATTTGCTGGGGAGGAATTGTTTACCATAAATTCGGCAGTGTGGCGCTAGAAACAGGACTCGTACCAATTTTAGTACTTATGGCGCTTTGTTTTACAACCACATCAGTTTTACTTTGGCTTAATTCTCGGTATTTTATTCCTGTGATTATCTCAGGATTTTACCTGGCATTACTATTGTTGTTCAACTCTAGTTATTGGCTATGGGAATTAAACGAAACCTTTCCCGTCAAGCCTGTCGCTCAGATGATCAAGACATCTACACCACCACAAGTAACCATATATTCTGCTTACCCCAACCTAAGACCTTCTTTAGAATTTTATAGCGATCGCGTTATAGTTCCTGTTGCTGATGAACAATTAAGACAGTATTGGCAACAAGAATCAACTGTCTATCTTTTAGTCAATCGCGATGAAATTGAGAGATTACAGCTCGAATCTTATCAACAGCTAGGAATAGAAGTGAATCAACAAACATGGTATTTAATTACCCAGGCAAATTAAGTTCCTGACTCACTCTCACTGTTGAATTAGCAAGATTTCATTTTAACGAGCTAATTTCCCAAATAATTTCATTTAATGTGTAATATAGACTTTACGAAAAATTGCGATAAATATTGTGAGCAACTGTGGAATTAAATTATGCTTTGGTTCATGAATGGTTTACTCCCAAAGCTAAGGGAGGGTCAGAATTAGTAGTTAAAGAGATTTTGCAACATATTAATGCGGATCTCTACTCCCTAATCGATTTTGAATCGACTAACCCCCAAAGCTATCTTTTCCAAAGAAAAATAACTACTACCTTTCTCCAAAAGTTTCCTCAAGCTCGTCAAGGTGTTCAGAAGTATCTACCCCTCTTACCCATCGCTATTGAACAGTTAGACCTAAATCAGTATGACATTATTTTATCCTCTTCCCATGCTGTGGCAAAAGGAGTCCTAACTAACCCTAGCCAACTACATATTTGTTACTGTCATACGCCAATGCGTTATGCTTGGGATTTAACCTTTGATTATCTCAAAAGCGATCGCTCAGGACAAGGAATAAAAGGCATAATTGCCAGATATATCCTGCATCGTCTCAGGGAATGGGATGTCATTTCTGCTAACCGAGTTGATTATTTTATTGCTAATTCGCAACATACTGCTAAACGAATTTGGCGTTGTTATCGTCGCCAGGCACAGGTAATTTATCCCCCCGTAGACGTAGATAAATTTGGCTTTGAACCCAAAAAAGATGATTTCTATCTGACAATTTCTCGATTAGTAAGTTATAAACAAATATGCTTAATTGTTAAAGCGTTTAATCAATTGAAAAAACCCTTAGTAATTATTGGAGAAGGTTCACAATTATTAGAAGTACGCCAGCTTGCAGAGCCTCATGTTCAGGTTTTGGGTTGGCAACCGCATAATATAGTTAAACAATATATAACAAAGGCTAAAGCTTTTGTTTATGGGGCTTGTGAAGATTTTGGTATCGCTTTAGTAGAAGCGCAAGCCTGCGGTACACCAGTAATTGCTTACGGAAAAGGAGGTGCTTTGGAAACAGTAAAAGATATTCGTCAATATCCTCAAGAAGGGACAGGTTTGTTCTTCGACGTTCAACAAGCAGCAGCTTTGATCAAAGCGGTGCAAACTTTTGAACAGTTACAGACCAAAATTGATCCTGAGAACTGTCGTTTGCAGGCAGTTAAGTTTAATCCATCAATATTTAAACAATCATATTTAAAATATATTGAGGATTGTTACCGTGAGTGGAGTCGAAAATTATAAATCCATAATTTTTCTGTGATCATCTAGATCAGAGCTTTATGGTTTTATGATGTAACAGTGTGGTGTGATGTGTGAAGGAGTAAGATGACTGCTAACAGCCAGCTTATTTCCGTCAAAATTGTACAGGGACTAATTAATAAAAGCATCAGAGCTTTATTCGATCTTAACTGGTTGAAGTTACTACTCCCTGTTCTGAACGGAAATTTAGTTAAACGTATATTTGACATAGTTTTTGCTTTATTTGTCCTAACTATATTTTCTCCCCTATATTTGGTCTTAATGTTCTTAATATCCTTGAACTCTAGAGGACCAATTTTTTACGTTCAACAAAGAATCGGCAAAAACCATCGACCCTTTAATTGTATTAAATTCAGGACGATGGTTGATAATGCGGATCAAGCATTGGAAATAATGATGCAAGACTCTGACCAATTGCGTCAGGAATTTGAAGAGAGTTTTAAGCTCAAAGAAGATCCTCGGATTACAAATCTAGGACGCTTTTTGCGCTTAACTAGTCTTGATGAGTTTCCCCAATTTTGGAACGTATTAAGAGGAGAAATGAGTGTAGTAGGGCCAAGACCTCTAGTGCCAGAAGAATTGCCTAAATATGGGCGTAAAATCAATACTGTACTCAAAATTAAACCAGGAATTACTGGTTTATGGCAGGTTTCTGGTCGAAATGACATTCCCTATCCCAAAAGAGTACAAATTGATGTTTATTATGCCATTAGTCATAATTGGTTATTAGATTTGTGGATTGTTTATAAAACTATCGGCGTAATTTTGTTTCCCCGAAACAATGGCGCATATTAGGTACTAGAGATCAAAATATCGATCTAAATAGTTTGGATGGTTAACTACTAATGTTTCCCAAATAATTAACTATTTGTGCTTCTGGTTTAGCAATTCATTTAAATATCTGAACTTAACTATCTGTATAGATAGATTTTGTTTAAGCCTTAAGCACAGTATGGGACAATTTATGTTTATTTAAAAACTCCATCTTGATGGTCAAACACTTTAGCTACTTAAAAATCAGCTAAGATTTTGTCATGAATACTTAAAAAGCTTTGGTAGTAGCTGATACTAAAATAATTTGATCAGCACAATTTTTAAATTGTATTTAATTGGCTCAATCCTATGTTATTAAATAACTTTAACAAGCTATCTTCTATTTTAAGCTACTCATAAAACACCAAGTTCAGCGCTTACCTTTCAACTTTTTCAGTACTATCTCGGAATAGATTTTATTATCCGTGTACTATAGTGGGAAAATGGCATAAGATTAACCACTAATAATAAGTAGGTAAATAGATAAATGAGTGAACGTAAAATAGCTTTGATCACAGGCATAACTGGACAGGACGGTTCGTATCTAAGCGAGTTTTTATTGGATCAAGGTTATGAAGTTCATGGCATTATTCGTCGGACTTCTACCTTTAATACAGATCGTATCGACCATATATATATTGATCCCCATAGTCCAGATGCCAAATTATTTTTACATTACGGGGATTTGACTGATGGCACTACCTTAAGAAGAATCTTAGAAGAAGTTAAGCCAACTGAAATCTATAATTTGGGGGCACAGTCCCATGTTAGAGTCAGCTTCGACTCCCCAGAATATACCGTTGATTCCGTTGGTATGGGTGCCTTACGTCTATTAGAGGCAGTTAGAGATTATCAGCAACGGACAGGGATTGAGGTCAGATTCTATCAAGCGGGATCTTCGGAAATGTTTGGTAAGGTGCTAGAGGTGCCTCAAAAGGAAACTACGCCTTTTTATCCTCGCAGCCCCTATTCTTGCGCTAAGGTGTATGCTCATTGGCAAACAATTAACTATCGCGAATCATATAATCTTTTCGCCTGTAACGGCATCCTGTTTAATCATGAGTCCCCACGTCGTGGAGAAACTTTTGTAACTCGTAAAATTACTAGAGCCGTAGCCCGTATTGTCGAAGGAACTCAAAAGAAATTGTATTTAGGTAACCTCGATTCTAAAAGAGATTGGGGCTATGCTAAAGACTATGTCAAAGCAATGTGGATGATGCTACAGCAAGATCAGCCAGATGATTATGTAGTTGCCACGGGTGAAACTTACGAAATTAAAGAATTTCTCGATATTGCTTTTGGTCACGTCAATTTAGACTGGCATGATTATGTGGCTTTCGATCCTCGTTATCTACGCCCAGCAGAAGTTGATTTATTAATTGGAGATCCTACTAAAGCTAAGAAACAATTGGGATGGGAACCTTCGGTTACTTTTGAAGAGCTAGTGAAGCTAATGGTCAATGCAGATCTAGTCAATCTTAATCTGCCTACGCCCGATGGTAGCAATCATGAGGATAATTCTCCTTTAAATCGTCGCAATTTCGCTACTATTGTCGATTAGTTTGAACTAGTAACTTGAGTCGTCAAGATAGGTTTTGTACCTAAAATATTTACATACTCGTTCTTAAATTATTAATGTTAAGTTTACAAGACAAGAATATTCTGGTTACTGGTGGTAATGGCTTCCTGGGCAAACAGGTAGTTGATCAGCTATGCCAGGCTGGGGCAAGCATGGGCAAAATTAGCACTCCCAGATCTCGCGAACTAGATTTATGCAAGTGGTCAAATTGTCAGCAGGCAGTTAAAAATCAGGATGTGGTAATACATTTAGCTGCTCACGTAGGTGGGATTGGGCTAAACAGAGAAAAGCCCGCTGAATTGTTTTATGACAATCTGATGATGGGTACTCAACTAATTCATGCCGCCTATCAAGAAGGAATCGAGAAATTTGTTTGTGTGGGAACAATATGTGCTTATCCTAAATTCACTCCTGTCCCATTTAAAGAAGACGACTTATGGAATGGATACCCAGAAGAGACTAATGCGCCCTATGGGATTGCTAAAAAAGCTCTTTTGGTTCAGCTAGAGGCTTATCGTCAACAATATGGTTTCAACGGTATTTATCTGTTGCCCGTTAATCTTTATGGACCTGAAGATAATTTTGACACTCGCAGTTCTCACGTAATACCTGCTTTAATTCGTAAAGTTCATGAGGCACAACAACGGGGAGACAAAGAATTGCCAGCCTGGGGTGATGGTAGTCCTACCCGAGAATTTTTGTATTCTACTGATGCGGCAAGGGGTATTGTGATGGCGACTCAGAAATACAATGAACCTGCTCCTGTAAATTTAGGTACCAATCACGAGGTTAAGATTAAAGACCTCGTAGAAACTATCTGTGAGCTAATGAATTTCGAGGGAGAAATTATTTGGCAAACCGACCAGCCCAATGGTCAACCTCGTCGCTGTTTGGATACTCAAAGAGCTAAAGAAAAGTTTGGCTTTGTAGCAGAAACAGAATTTAGGCAAGGTTTAAAAAATACCATCGAATGGTATCGGCAACACGCGGAGTTGGTTACAGCTTAATTTAAAATTTAGAGAATTGTTTTATAAAGCAGAGGAGTTTGATTATTCCTCTGTTTTTTTAGATCATTGACTATCTAATAAAAAATATTTCTTATCGGGACTCAAACAAAAATTAAGCCCAAACAAACCCCAAACTAGCTTTGTAAGCAACGAATACGTCACGATTTTGATTTAACCATGACACAAAACGAAAATATATAGCAGTACGAAATGCCATATGGTGCTTCAGGAAATGTATTCAAAGGTGCCGAATGCACTGCCGACCCACCTCGAATTGAATTCGAGGTGGAAAGCAGTTTGTTCGCCCAACGCCGTCTCAGACCTCCAGTTAATTTATGCCAAAGAATGAAAGTGTGGGCACGAAGGGCTTGTTCGCATGTGTCTGAGGTGGTAGCCTCTGTGAGTCCCTCGCCAAATTTTACAACTCAATGTTGAGTAACTTATTCTCCTAACCAACGTACCGCATCTTTAGCATGATAAGTCAAGATTAAATCGGCGCCAGCCCGTTTGAAGCTTGTTAGAGTTTCTAAGGCTACTTTTTTCTCATCAATCCAGCCATTTAGTGCTGCTGCTTTAATCATCGAATATTCGCCTGAGACGTTATATGCTGCTACAGGTAAATTAGTAGCTTCTTTGACGCGCCATATAATATCCATATAGGATAATGCTGGTTTAACCATCAGCATATCTGCACCTTCAGCAATGTCTAAAGCAATTTCTTTGAGAGCCTCGGTACTATTAGCGGGGTCCATTTGATAAGTACGGCGATCGCCAAAACTAGGAGCAGATTCGGCGGCATCGCGGAAAGGACCGTAGTAAGCGGAGGCATACTTAGCCGCATAGGACAGGATAGGAATGTTGGAAAAACCTGCTTCGTCTAAAGCAGACCTAATAGCGGAGACAAAACCATCCATCATACCCGAAGGAGCAATTATGTCGGCACCAGCTTTTGCTTGAGAAACGGCAGTTTTTTTAAGCAATTCCAAGGTCGGATCGTTTAGAACTCGACCTGTCAGATCACCTGTTTCTAAATAACCACAATGCCCATGAGTTGTATACTCACAGAGACAAGTATCGGCTATTACTACCAACTCAGGAACAGATTCTTTGATTGCTGTGGCAGCTTTTTGCACAATACCGCAGTCGTGCCAGGCGCCAGTAGCTTCGATATCCTTGTCTTCAGGTATACCAAACAAAATTACCCCAGGAATGCCTAGGTCAAAAACTTCCTTCGCTTCTTCAACAATTTTATCGACAGAAAGCTGATAAACTCCAGGCATAGAGACAACTTCCTTGGCAACAGATGTTCCTGGCACTGCAAAGAGAGGATAAATTAGGTCATTAGCGGTAACTAAAGTTTCCTGCACCATGCGACGTAATTGAGGAGAAGAGCGCAAGCGACGGGGGCGATTAATCGGAAACATAAGATTATTTATACTTCAGCTAGATGATTTTAAACAGGTAGGTAGCTAACTTGAAATTCTAAGGACGATAGCTCAATAGAGCTAGACTATGCTGATGCAAGTTAGTTAAACAACTATTTTATAATGAATAATATCCTCAAACTATTGCTGGTCATACATCTCAATGTTTTGTAATGTTTAATGCTCAAAATACTCATTTCCATCAGTAGCCTGAGAAAATATTTCTAAATCTTCATGGTGATGTTGTAAAGTTGTTGTTATAGAATATAATTTATAAGGAACAAAGAGCAAAGAAAAAATATCTATAATGACAGTTTGGATAGCAATAACATGCCCAGGATGTCACTCAACTGATGTCATCAAAAATGGAAAAACTC
>JBCCDL010000017.1:0-20716 GCA_039030815.1 Cyanobacteria bacterium P01_A01_bin.83
AAGTTACTTGGCTTATTGATAATCTAGCAACTAAATATAAAGGAAGTGTATTGTATCGTGTCGATTAACATGAAATTTAGATAAACTTTTGATTATTGCATCTAGTTTGACTCAGCACAATTTGTAAATCATGACTACGCTCCTACTTTCTAGTTCTGAGGATACCTTCCGTCTTGGATCTGAGCTAGGAAAGAACTTGGTTGCAGGATCTACTTTATTGCTAACTGGTAACTTAGGAGCAGGAAAAACGACTTTAGTTCAGGGTATTGCTGAGGGGTTATTGATCCCAGAACCAGTAGTAAGTCCCACTTTTACTCTAATTAATGAATATTTGGATGGTCGTCTACCTTTATATCATTTAGATTTATACCGCCTAGAACCGAATCAGGTAGAGAGTATTTATCCTGAGATCTACTGGTCAGGTATTGAAGTTGCTCCAGGCATTACGGCGATTGAATGGTCTGAACATTTGCCTTTTAAACCTGTGAACTATTTAGAAATTAAGCTGAGTGCAACATCTTACGGCAGAAAAGCCACGCTTAAGTTTTCAGGAAAAGACATTTATAATCTAGAGTTTACTCAAGGATTCACGCAACTGTCTCAATCATCATCTGCTCCATAGATTAGCTCTTATTCAAAATGATTCCTGGAAGTAAACTGAGGATTTCAAGCCAGGAATCAAGATCTCGCAGCAATTAGCTACTGCTTTTACTAAGTTATCTAGCGATAAGCAGAGGAGTTAGCTGATTAGTCAATGCCAAGCTGATTTCCACGCTTATACTGCATGTAAGCAGCAAAAAACAGTCCAGCTAGGGTGACAGGGATTAAACCTAGCACAATTCCTAAAAGCAGGGGTTCGATCATTCTAAAGATATCTCCTAAAAATAGATTATTTATTTAGCTTTTATCCTACGCTAATTTTGTCGCCTCTGTCATCTGGTTCATTTCTAGCCACCTCAAAGAGCATAAAGCCGACTCAATTTTTGTTAAATTTCTCACAAACTTCAGAATGTTTAGGTTGCAAGTCCGACCTTCAGTTAGCCCAACTACCAGATTCTAAGTTATCTTATAAATCATACACAAATATAGATAAACGTTCATAAACTTTCTTTAAATCAACTGTGGATAACCAGTTAGTCCAATCTTGTGCTTGGCTAAATCGTCTCATCATAACCGTTATGGCAATTCTGTTGGTGGTTGCCTGTGGCGTCCTGGGTATCTATTGGCAACAAGGTTCTGATCCCTATACTCATGATGTCTTGGCTCTCAGTGGAGATCCACAAAAGGGATTAGCTATTTTTCAAATAAACTGTGCTGGATGTCATAACCTACAGGCTGATAAAAATGTCGGACCGAGACTAGAAAATATTAGTAAGCGAAAATCTCAAAGGGAAATTATTACTCAGGTAGTTAGTGGCAGAACTCCGCCCATGCCAAAATTTCAGCCCAGCAAGCAAGAAATGGCAGATTTATTGAGTTATTTGAGTCAGCTAGGAAAAATTTGAGCCAAACGCTTTAATATTCTGCTGACGGCTAAAATCTTTCAACGCTTCCGAGAAATACTGGTTCTACTCTAATTGCTAGTACGCTTTGAGGGCGCAATACCATGTATTCTCCTTGGATGTTTTTGATAGGGACACTGACAAAATCTGCTGAATCAGATTTTGGCATTAGTTCGGTACTATACCACTTCTGAAAGTCTTGTACGGTACTAAACCGAACTTCTTCTCGGTGACCACCAGAAATTAAAATATGAACTGCGTATTCGTCGGCTTTTCTTGGCATGGTAACTAGTTGAAATTCTCATATTTATCATTCCCATAAAAATAAGAGAAACATCATCATGCTGCTAATTTATACTAAATCCGATTTTAAAAACTTACTTTTAAACTGGAAGTCCAAAACCAGGTTAAACCCCTCTGCACGTCACGCACGTCACGCACGTCACGCCTACATGCGGCACAGGGGCTATCGCCCCAAGTCGCGCTTAACTCGACGCTTGCAAGCTTCGCTTGCTGTGCCTTTGTCACAAATTTTAAGTATTGTATGTAAACAGGATTTAGTATGAGATCAAATCATCAGACAATTGATAACTATTCGCCGACAGGAGATACTAAATATAAAAAATAACTAGATAAATTCTGTCTTGGAGGATAGATGACGATCAAACGAGCAATCTTAGCCTTGCTGACTATACTGGCGATCGCTCAAATTAGCTTTTCTTTAAAGAATAGTCTGGCTCAACCTCAAATTCAGAGTCGATTAGAACTGTATCAAACCAACTTAGTACTTCATGTGGCTGAGTTCAAATCAATACCTACAGATGATTTTGATCTTAATAGTGCCATTAGTCCTCTCGTTGGCGAAAATCCTTACGAAGCAGCTAGCAAAAAATATCGCCAAGTGCGCCAGGAGTCAACTACCGTCCTTGACAATTTCAAGTCGCAATTAGAATTAGCGCAGTCTGAATTAGAAACATCTGAATTAGAAACAATAGATAAATCCCAGAATAATTTTGTTCTACAAAAGCAGCAGCAGATTGCTGAGTTGGAGCAGTTTATTAATGAACTTGACCTAAAACAAGGAATTTTAAGTGCTGTCCAAAACAAGCCAGAGGAGGCTATTTCTATTTGGTCACAGGGAATTGAACGTATTAACGACCCACAAAATCCCTACTCTCAAACGGCAATGCTCCTCAAGCAGCTATGGCAAGGGCAATTTGAGCAGCCATTGGAATCTGATGTGGCAACAATTACCAATAATTTAGATAGCTGGTTTCGCTACCAGACTTTGGCTAAATTGAATCAGCTTAATCATCAAGAAGAGAATTTAGCCTTGCTGCAACAACAAGAGTTAGAAGTTGCGGCTAATTCAGTGATTAAATTGGCTGTCATTAGCGGTATTCCCTTTTTTGGAGGCATTGGCGGGGTAATTTTGCTAGTGGCGTTGCTGATCCAGAGATTAGTTAAACCTGAAACTGCGATTATTGCCACTAATAGTAATAGTACTTGGTCAACTCCTTGGGATTGGGAGATTACTTGGCAAGTTTTGATTGTCGGATTTTTCTTTATTGGTCAGTTTATCTTGCCTTTACTATTGGGATTATTCAACATCAATCCCGTTAATTCACCTTTAAGAATTAAAGCCTTATATGTATTGGGTACTTATCTTTTAATGGCTGCTGGTGGTATTACGGTACTCTACTTATCCCTGAGGTCATTCTTTCCCCTACCATCAGATTGGTTCAAATTTAAATTTAATTCAAATTGGTTTCTATGGGGGTTTGGCGGCTATTTAGTAGCTATTCCCCTAGTATTAATAGTATCTTTAATTAATCAGCAGATTTGGCAGGGACAGGGAGGAAGTAATCCTTTGCTGTTTTTGGCTTTACAGGCACAAGATAAGGTGGCACTAGCGGTTTTTTTTTCCACAGCCTCAATTGCTGCCCCAGTCTTTGAAGAGATTATGTTTCGTGGTTTTTTGTTACCCTCTCTAACCAAATATGTCTCAGTTAATGGAGCTATTATCATTAGTGGGTTAATATTTGCCGTGGCACACCTCAGTTTATCCGAAGTCTTACCTCTGGCTACTCTAGGAATTGTTCTGGGGTTTGTTTATACGCGATCGCGAAACTTACTAGCTCCCATGTTGTTACACTGTCTGTGGAATAGTGGAACCTTGCTTAGTCTGTTCGTTCTGGGAAGTGCGGTTTAGTGGGCGTAAGCGCGAAACGTCCTTCAATGGCGCGATGCACCTTTTGCCCCCAGGACTCATAAACTCTAAGGGCGTTCAGGTGAGGGAACCTTAAGCTTGCGATCGACGAGTGCTTGTACTGCCCGCATTGCGCTGATGAGGGGCGCATCGCACCGTTTACGGTTCGATCACAAGTCCTTCGGACTCACCTGTGTCGGCAACTTGTATGCCCCCTGAGCGCCCAGTGATTTCACCTGGTAAAATTATGAAATAGTAATTAAAGTAGATTAATTTATGCTACAAAAATTAACGGTTTTGCTGCATAGACAGTAGCCAATAATCCACAATGGTGCAATTCTATTAGCATTGATGAATAGCTATGTAAATTCATACAGTATTGAACTACAAGTTAGCTTCAGAATCGAAGCAATTCAGAACATAAATGTTTTAACATGATAAGTCTCTTGACCAGGTCAATGCAGCTCTTGAAGCTAAAGGCTCACGGCGCATTCGCAAGGGCGCGTGGCTGTGGGTCATATACGGGACAGGGCGGGGCATATAAAGGTCGCAGCAAAGCTACGACCACAGCCCCTTGCGAATGCCCAGAGTACAGTCAGGGGCATTCGCGTCCCTTGGTCGCAGCCTTTATGCCGCCTGGGCAGAGAGTCGCTACAAAGACTTTAGCCCCATGTCTCGACTTGGCTGCGCGCAATGCTAGCCATTGCCAGTCGTCTTCGACGACGTTTCTGCAAGATGCGCGGAGCGCAATCTGCGCTACGCGCTGCCAGGCTATAGAGACATCATCCCCCAGCGATGATAATAGGGCAATGCGCCGTTCCCAGAAAACATTGACTATAGCCATTTTCTGCCTACTATTACCATCGATTCTAGTACCAGAGCGATCATTAGCAATTGAGCAGCAAGGTGTATCTTCATGGAAACCGATCAATCTAATCTTTGCTAAGAAGCAAACCCCTAAAAAGCGAGAACAGCCAGATGCGTTAGATTTTTCAGGCACAGGTCGTCCTGGACAACAAACTGCGGGAGAGAGTCGCGGAAGTTGTGCTAATGCTTCTAATTTTCAAGCCTTACTACCTGTTTCGCGAACAGGAAAAACCGTACTGAAACATCCTCGTTTTTGGGTTTATTTTCCCGAAGCCTTAACTCAAAAAAGTCAGGTCGAATTTGTAGTGCAAAATGAAGCTAGAGAAGATGTTTGGCGATCTCGTTTGCAGTTAGATCGAGAACCAGGTTATAAAAGCTTTACCTTGCCTAATACTGCTGCTCCATTAGAAATTGGTCAATGGTATCGCTGGTATGTCAAGATTTATTGTGATTCTCAGGTGGCATCGGCTCAATATGTTCAAGGATGGGTGAGTCGCATTCCGCTCAATTCTCAACTTCACCTGGAATTAATTGATAATCCTCAGGGTCATCATCTAATTTACGGTAATCATCGTATTTGGTACGATGCGGTCGACCAATTATTGAGTAATTATCAAAGTAATCCGCTTAATTTGAGTTTAGAACAAGACTGGCAAAATTTGATTGGTGCCATAGGAGTTGACCTCCAAGGACTTCCTAGTATCGGTGGTAGTTATGAAGCAGTAGACCCAACCCAAATCAATCATCAAATGACTAAATAAAGAGTAAAATTAAAATTGGTTATTGCCAGTTGCCAATGATGATGTAAGCAGACCAGAAAGCAGGAACTTGCCAATCTTTATCGGGGGTAGACCAAAGCTGTAATTGAGCCTGACGTAATGCTTCAGCTTTGCTTCTTCCCTTTAAGTTTTGATAAAAGTGCTGCATCAATTCAGCAGTTGAATCATCATTGACTTGCCAAAGAGTAGCTAGAGTACTTAACGAACCGCTTCTGACGGCAATGCCTGCCAGACCCAAAGCCGCGCGGCGATCGCCTATTGCTGTGTCGCAGGCGCTTAATACCAAAAGATCAATTGGGTTACGAACTGCTTTGATATGGCTTTGTAGTAGGATGCTAAATTCTTGAATAGTTAGTAATTTTTGCCACATCAGCAAAAAGGTCTGTTGCGGATTAGGTCGAAACTGACCATGAGTTGCTAAATGAACCATTGTCGCCGAGGTTGAGTTAAGTTTTTCTAGCAGATTACTCGGAGTAAATTGTTCATTCAATAAAACTTGACTGTCCCAATTATTGAAAGTAGTTAGCTCTTGAGGAACTTTAGTTAAAGCGGCAAATTCCTGCTCTTCTACCCGTAAATATTTACTGATTCCTCCAGCCACAAAAGAGTTTGGTCGAGAATTTTTTTGAGGATTAACTAACCTTAAACCAGGGGTTATAGCCAGGGCATATTTCTCTAATAAATAATGTTGACCGTCGTATAATGCTGCCATGGGAATAGTTTGAAGAATACCATCCAGGACAAAAACTAAGGTCTTTGGTTGCTGCTGCTTTAAGTCTGATACCAATGGTCTTAATAGCCAGTCATAAACTTGCGCCGAGAGTTCTTGAGTTTCTGACAGTCGATCTGGTTCAGCTATATAGCTTCTTAATAGTTTAACTTTTGACTCCAGCTTTGTTTGAGCAATCCTATAAGTATGATGGCGCAAAACCTTATGGGGCTTAGGCTCCTGACCACTGGCGGCTAAAACAACTTCTAGACGGTCTGGTAAGACAATTGTGTAGATTACGGCTGCATCTGAGTCTATTTGCTCAATACTTTTGGGTTCAAAAGTTATACAGGCATCCTGAAAATAGTTATCCAGTTCCGCAACTTGAAGTGCTTCAATAACATTACGAGCTAGCTCTAGTTCGGAATCAGAAGCTGAATCGTCCAATAACAAATCAGCAAATTCACGATATACAGGCTCAATTTTTTCTTGGAAGTTAAACTGAACTTCTCGGGATAAGAGAGTTAAATCACCCCGTAAATTCCCCAAATTAGTCAATGCTGCCTGATAAAGTGCGATCGCCCTTGGTTTTTGTTGCTGTTGACGGTAGATTTGTCCCAACCGCCATTGCCAGCGATAAGCTATCTCTGGGGCATTCTCAGTTTGAGCTAGAAGCAAAGCTTGTTGTAGTTGTTGCTGAGGAGTGTCTTTTAATTTCAGATGCTGCTGCCACGATAATTTACCCAAGTACCCCCAGCCATAGGATTCAAGTCGTCGATTTCCAGATAGCTGAGCTTGCTCGATAGCTTGGCGATACATATCTGCCAGATCATACCAAGAATATTTGATGGTCACACGATGCTGCTTAAGTCGCTCAAGACTACTGGCAAATTTTATCGGAGCATAGGGGTTTGCCTGTTGCAGTAGCTCAAGCTGAATTTTATTTGCTAAAGTTCGAGCTGGTGACCATTTCTCGACTGCGATCAATAATGATAGTTGGTTTAGCTGCCCCATTATTTGATATGACCTTATTTTCGGGATTAGAGGAGCCTGATTGTGGTTCAGTTGTCGATAATAGCTAATAGCTTGTTGGCTATGGCTGACAAAGCTATCCCAGTCTGATCGTGCTTTTTCCTGAAAAGCGATCGCACGATTAATATTGCCTAAGCTTAATAGTATTTTGCCTTGGTTGATCGGGTCAAATCTCGGCATACTTGATTCTAAACGATAACTAGCCTGAATCAATGTCTGGGCACGAACTAGTCTCCCCATCGACAGTAGACTATTACCCATGCTATTTAAACCCGCCACCTGCCAAGGTTTATGCTTATCCTGTGTTTGATTGACAATGGTCTTAATTTGGCTGTTGGTTAAAGCAAGACAACGATATTCAGGTTGCTCAAAAGCGACCAGAATTAGATTACAGGAACGACGATGAAAGCCCATTTTAGTCAATGCTTCTGCCTGATCAAGTATTGTTCCCGCAATTCCTAAAGGGTCGTTGAGCTGGCGATAAAGTTTTTCTGCCTGCTGCCAGTCTGAATAAGCTTGTTTATATTGTCCTTTAGCGTAATGGTAATGTCCCTTAGCGTTCTGTATCTGTCCCAACCCTTGAGTTTTAGCGTTACTGGAGGGGATGTTTTGAATTAGAGCAAAGCTCATTTCAAGATTCTGGTGAGCAAGTTGCCAGTTGCCTAACTGTTGCTGTGCCAAAGAAATTAAAGCCAACACCTGAGCCTGAGGTAAAAGTTGCTGTTGCTGTTGATATATTGCCTGAGCTTGCTCTAGAAGATGAATTGCCGCGCTAGATTTTCCCAGATGGTATTGCCGATGAGCTTGAGCAACAAGTTGTTTTGGATTGACGGACGACACAAGCCCCGCCCTTACCTGAGCAGTTACATTAAGCTTGAATCCTAAAATTAAGCTTAGGCTTAACATAGCAGTAATTAAAAATCTGACGAGCGACCTCGTGCAGCCACAAAGGACTTGTCCGCATGTAGGCGCGAGTTTGACCCAACTTTTCATGTTTAATGTGCAGTGGCTCAAAAATAATAGTTTTGGTTAGGCAAAATAATAACCAGCGTACATGCAACCATAGCAATATAGAATTACAAGTGCCTATAATGTTTTATTAATTTAAACATTAACGAAGTCGTGATGTCAGCTCTGTGATTCGGGGGCTGATTCTGTCTGACTATCAGCCTGGCTTTTCTAAGCAGATATTTGAGCAAAGTCTCTTCGCGCTCAATAAGATCACTGAGCCCCAATTGGCTGTCACTGAATCAAAGCTTCTGTTTCTCCTTTGACCCTTTTTAGAGTAGCTTGCTGAACCGCGATTAAAGTTGTTGATTTTATAGAAATTAATTGAGAGTTGTTGGGAAATAAAGCAAAACGCTTAGTCAATACTAAATCAGAAACTACAGAGAAATTATCTAGAATAATTCTAAGTACAGGACAAGTAACTTCAGTATTTTCTACGCCTATTTTGGATGTAGTTTAATATCAACTTTATATAGACTATTTTTTGTATAAAGATTAGGTAAAAATAGCTTTGTTTTATCTCAACCTCCGTAATTATTCTGATATTGTTTTAGAGTCATAAATAAATAACATCAAAGGTATTTAAAAGTGAATTTAATAAATAACTGTTATAGCACTATGCAAAATAGTAAAAAAAAATTCTCATTGTCGATGATGATGTTACCCTACAACACTTAATTGATCGTTTTCTTTCATATAATGATTATCAGACTGAAATAGCTATTGATTGTAGGACAGCTAGGCATAAATTCAAGAGCTTCCAACCAGACTTAGTTATTTTGGATATTAATTTGCCAGATGACACAGGATTTAATTTTTGTGAGGAAATACGCCACACTAATGTCCTAATTGTCATGTTAAGTTCAATGAAGGACAATAATTATATTTTGGAAGCATTTGCTAAAGGCGCAGATGACTATATAACTAAACCTTTTGATTTGCAAATTCTCAAAGCAAGAATTGATGCTTTGTTTAGAAGAGGTAATAACTCTGATTTATCTTCTTCTAGCCAAAAGTCGATTGTCTTAGGAGATTTAGAAATTGACTTTTATCGCCGCGAAGTTGTCTTAAATAGCCGTATTATTTCTTTAACTGCATTAGAATTTGATTTACTTTATTTTTTAGCTAATAATCCAAATCGAGTTTGGGATCGAGCCGAACTAATCGCTAAAATTTGGCAAAATGATCATTACTCGGGAGATGATCGCAAGGTCGACATTCATGTGGGACGAATTCGCAAAAAAATAGGTGATGAGCATGGCGAATTTATTAAGACAGTCTGGGGTCGAGGTTATATGTTTGAGTTATCCAGTTGCAATGCAGTAAAATTGGCAGACTGAACCTAGAAGTCAATATAAGTTGTCATGTTAAGAGCAGGAATCGTTGGACTACCAAACGTCGGTAAATCTACTATGTTTAACGCTTTAGTTGCCAATGCTAAGGCTGATGCCGCTAATTTTCCTTTTTGCACTATTGAACCTAACGTTGGAGTAGTATCTGTACCAGATAGTCGACTGGAGGTTTTATCGAAGCTTTCCAATTCTCAGAAGCTAGTTCCTACCAGAATTGAATTTGTCGATATTGCGGGATTAGTTGAGGGTGCTAGTAAAGGAGAAGGTTTGGGTAATCAGTTTTTGGCTAATATTCGCGAAGTAGACGCGATTGTTCAGATGGTACGCTGCTTTGATAATGACGATATTATTCATGTTGCTGGATCAGTTGATCCAGTAAGAGATATTGAAATTATTAATTTGGAATTAGTCTTGGCAGATTTAGCTCAGGTAGAACGGCGAATTGCCAAACAACGCAAAGGAGCTAAAAATGATAAAAATGCTCAAGCTGAAGTGGCGCTTTTGGAACGGATAGTTCAAGTTCTCAATGATGGTAAGTCTGTCCGCACTATGGAACTATCGGAAGATGAGTTGCAGATAATCAAGCCATTGGGTTTGTTGAGTAATAAACCCATTATTTATGCTACTAATGTCGCTGAAGATGACTTGGCAACTGGAAATGAATGGGTGGAATCAGTGCGTCAGTTTGTCAGTGATGAGGCTGCTAAGGTGGTAGTTGTTTCTGCTCAAGTTGAGTCAGAGTTAATTGAACTTTCGGAGGAGGAAACCAAAGATTTTTTGGAGGCTTTGGGAGTTGAAGAGGGGGGTTTAAAATCTTTGATTCGCGCTACCTATGATCTGTTGGGTTTACGTACTTATTTAACTACTGGAGAACAAGAAACTCGTGCTTGGACAATTACGGCAGGGATGAAAGCTCCTCAAGCCGCAGCGGTAATTCATACTGATTTTGAAAAGAAATTTATTAAAGCAGAAACTATTAGTTATCAAGCTCTAGTTGAATTAGGCTCTAAAACAGCAGCTAAAGAAAAAGGGTTACTCCGTTTGGAGGGAAAAGATTATGTTGTCCAAGAAGGTGATGTCATTGAATTTCGCATTGGTGGTTGATTATCTGTTAATCAAAAGATATTCACTTAGCTATATTTTCTCAGTTCAAATAAATGATGTAACTAATTTTGAGCAGGAATAAAAAAGCTATCCATTTGATTGAGTTGAAAGTATTATCAAATCAACCACAATGGATAGCATGAAAACAGTTTTATAAATATTTAAACTTTGCTAGATTTAGTCGGCAACATAGCATATTTAAAAATTGTTTCAAAAGGGAAATTAATCGTAGACGAGTTCGCCTTGAGCGAACATAGCTGACAATTTAGTAAGAACAAATTACTTAAAACGAACATATTCATAAACATTGAGATATTGATTCCCTGCGCTTTTCCAGGAATAATCATATTCCATGCCTTGCTGTACGAGTTGTTCAAACTCTTTAGGATAGTCATAGTAAAGTCCAATTGCTCTGGACATGGCTGACTCTAAAGCTTGATTATCCATTTGATAGAATACATAGCCGTTACGCTTTTCAGGGGCATGATCGGAATCATAGTCACGGTCAAACACAGTACTAAGCAAGCCGCCAACTCCCCGCACTACTGGCACAGTACCGTACTTAAGACTAATTAATTGAGTTAAGCCACAGGGTTCAAAGTTACTAGGGACTACTATCATATCTGACCCTGCATAGATCAAGTGAGCTAATTCTTCGTTAAAACCAATTTCAAGGTGGACATCGGGGTTATCATTGAGGAAATATTTTTCGTGCAAGAATTTGTTATTGACCTCTGGCGATGTCCCTGAACCTAACAGCACAAATTGAGCGTTTTGCTGAAGAGCGTAATAAATCGCATGGTGAACTAGATGTACGCCCTTTTGCTCATCTAAGCGACCAATATAAGCCACAATAGGCTTGTCTGAATCATGTAGCAGTAATCTTTCTCTTAACGCCTGCTTGTTTTTGGCTTTATCTTTGAGGTGATCAATATTGTAGTTAGCCGCAATTAGCTCATCTTTTTCAGGGTTCCAAAAATTATAGTCAACTCCGTTGAGAATACCGCTGAATTTTGATTGATGAATTTGCAGGGTATGACCTAAACCATAACCAACATCTGTAAAGCGTGCTTCCCAAGCATGATGAGGAGAAACTGTGTTTACGTAATTAGAATAGACAATTCCTCCCTTCATTAGATTTAAAGCAAAGGGGTTGAAATTATCGCGCAAACGAGAATAATCAAAATAATGTTCGGGTCGATTTAAACCTGTGGCTACCAATATTTCGTTACCACAACTACCTTGATGTCGGAAATTGTGAATTGTATAGCAAACTCGCTGACGTTCCATACCATAGTACTGATACATCTCAAACAGCATTACGGGAACTAAGCCAGTTTGCCAGTCATGACAATGAATAATATCTGGACGCTTATTACTTTTGAGCAAAAATTCCATTGCTGCTTTACTAAAGAAAGCAAAGCGCATCGGGTCATCATGACCACCGTAGACATAACCGCGATTGAAAAACTGGTCTTGGCTTTTGGGTTGAATAAAGAAGCAAACTCTACCGTGTACCCATCCACAAAAGACATCGCACTTAATCTCGCCTCCATACCAAGGCACCCCAAGATCCCTGTAGGCATCATGCAAACCCCAGATATGATCGTATCTCATGCAGTCATACATCGGCAGAATTAGCTCGACACAATGACCACGTTCGTCTAATTCTCTGCTCAATCCATAAACTACATCTCCCAACCCCCCAGCTTTTATTACAGGGGCGCATTCGGAGGCAATCTGTACGATGTACATGGGTTAATCCTCTCTTAATAAAACTTTATAATCGTCTATTTTATTAAAGATTTTAGAACACAAAGTAGATATTGGCAGGTTAATTGAGCAAAAAAGATCAAAACATGAACTAATTTGAATTAAGTGCTAACTTATCATCAAATGATCTCATCTTACAGAGTAAAGTAAACTTTTGCCCCTCGATCGCACTCTCCCTCAGCCCATACTTTACCGCCGTGGCGATATATAATTCGTTGGACGGTAGCTAATCCAATTCCTGTTCCAGGAAATTCTGCTTGACTGTGGAGTCGCTGAAAGGGAGTAAATAATTTATCAGCATACTCAGGATCAAACCCAGCCCCATTATCTTTGATAAAGAAAGTTAACGATGAATCATTCTGGGTAATAGAGCCGAATTCAATCTGAGCTAAGGTTCGATTAGAAGTATATTTCCAAGCATTATGTAGCAAGTTACTCAAAGCAATTCTTAGTAACTGTGGATCTCCTTTAGCTTGAAGATCGGACGCAATAGTCAATTCAACCTGGCGTGCTGAGTCTTCTGCACGAAGTTCTTCCGTAATCTCTCTGGCGATCGCACTTAGATTGACATACTCCACTTTCATCTGAGTGCGAGTTATCCGTGACAATTGCAGCAAGGCATCAATTAGGTCGCTCATACGCTGACTGTTTGCCTGGATTCTCTGGAGATAGTGTTGTCCGCGCTCATCTAAATTAGGCTGATAGTTTGACCACAAAACTTGACTAAAACCATTAATCACTCTTAGAGGAGCTTGTAAATCATGGGACACAGAATAGGAAAAAGATTCTAGCTCTCGATTTGCCGCTTCGAGTTGAAGAGTACGTTGTGAAAGCTCTTCTTGCGTAGCAGCTAAATCAGGAATGTCACTTGAGGTGCGTAACAAGGCATAAATTTCTCCGTGAGCATCGAATAATGGAGTAACGACAGTATCAAAATAATGAATTTCTCCAGCCAACTCTACCTTTTCTTGGATTTGCAACCCTTGTTTGGAGCTAATTACCTGCTCATTCTGCCAGATAATTTGAGAGACATATTCTTGCCCAAAGCATTCGGTGATCGTTTTGCCCATAATTTCAGCTTCTGAGAGAGCGAGACTCTGATTTAATCCTGAGTTAGTCAACAAGATGGTCTTGCTCTTAACGTCTACCACTAACAAATAGTATGGCAAAAGATCAATAATTGTTTCTAAAGCTATTGGCGATTGTCCTTGAGTTAACTGAGCAACCGAAAGACTTGATAGTCGATCGTACTCGTTATGATCAACTTCCTCTAAATCACCTTGGTTTTTTGGGAGCAATGGTTGCTGATTACATGTTGTTGCAGTTATATCAGTAACTACTCCAGTTAGACTAATAGGTCGTCCTGATTGATCGTAATTTAAGATACCCTTGGATTGAATCTGCGAAATTTCCTGATTAGATTTGACAATAGAATACTTCAAATTTAAATCTTGTCCAGCTTGAATTGCTTTGGCTGCTGCCAGGTCGATAGATTCTCTTTCCTTAGGATGAATGGACTGCAAAAAGCCCCCATAACTTCCATCAAAATCATTCAAGCCTAAAATAGAACGTCCATAATGACACACCTCAACCTGATTAGTAATCAGATTCCAACTCCAGTTACCCGAGTTGGTCGCTTCTAAAGCTAATCGCAGTTTTGCCTCTACTTCAGTTAGTTTGATTTCATGATGTACTGTGTCGGTAATATCCTTAGCGATCGTAATAGTTAGTTCATCTTGACCCCCATCCAAATTTAACGCCGCTGAATATAATTCCCAGAACAGTTGTTCGCCACTACTGGTAGAGATTGTTACCTCACTGCGAATGGCATCGGCAATTTTATTTTCACTATTGACTCTAACTTTAATATTCTCGGGAACGATATCGATTAAAGAATCAATAATTTGTTTTAGAGCTACGGTAGTTTCAATTGTTGTTTGATGTGCTGAGGCAACATATTTGGAAAGTAATTTCTCTTGACCTTTTGCGGGAAGCTTAACTATTTCACGCTGTTTTACTTGTGCTTTTTGATTCCACTGATTAATAGTTGCTATCTCTGGAGCATCATAACCAGTAGCCTCTAACCAATTTTGATTGAGATAAATAATTTCCCCATTTTGGGCATGAATCATCACAGGAAAAGGTGCATTAGCCAAGCATGTTGTTAATACTTTTTTTCTTAATTTTGCTATGGATTGTGAGACTTGATCTTGACTACTTGTTACTGAATCAGATTCTGTCTGCTGTAATGATGGCGAAGAAAAATTTTTATTTAATCTGTTAGATTCTGATACCGATGTGGTGAGAAAATCGGCTAACTTAGTCTCTTCCAATAATAATGAGCCAAGATGTAATTGGGAGCGACGATCCTGTTGATGAGAGATATCAGAATGGCTCGATAACCATTGATGACAAAGTTTAATGTAGCCTAAAAAAACGATTAGATAATGATAATTGACTGTCCCTAACAAGTCTCTAAGTTTGTCAGATAGATTAGCCGTTTGCTCGGGATGAAGAAAAATCAGAGCAGAGCAACGCAATAAACTGATTTCCAATTGCAGGTTATTATGCCAGTCTTGCCCTTGCCACTGACTGTTCAATATATGAAGATCGGGTGCTACATCTGCTTGATGCTGTGGATATTTGAGATCTCCTAGCTGTATGATTTCAGCGGCACTGATTCCTAAAGACCGTAGAGTACAGCTATGACAAATTGTGAAATAACTAATGCCAAAATAGCGAGAGAGAATCACAAATAGCTTTTCCTTGAATCTTGCAGGTAAGGGATTATTGATGTAAGCGAATAGTGTTTGCTGAACTAGGCTACGATAAATCAGAGATGAACTTATGGCTGGGATCAGAAATGCGGGGAAATAGCCTAACTGTTTAATAATTTCTGTCTTCGCTAAAGTCGGATTTGCATGATTCATTGATGATTTGTAGATTGTGATGCAGGTAAAGCTAGAGCAGTATTTGATATTTTATATTGCGATTATTATGTTATCGGGTAACTTTTAATCAAAGCAACAAATATGATTGTTTTAACATTTATTTGTAAAATAAACAACATTTTTGTTTTTAATTGTATAGATTAATACATTATTGGTTGATTGAAATCAATGAATAATATTGCTCCGCTACTGCTAAACGTATGAATTATGGTATATACAATTCTAATTAAATCTTTTTATTTTTAATCTGTCATCTGGTATACATGTAGGCATTAAATCATGATTCTATGACTTGGTAAATTGAGCAAGATAGATTATGCTGATCTAATCTATATTTTTGGAAATTTATGTATAGCTTAAATACTCCTCAAAGCCACAATTGGATCTAATTTAGCTGCTGCTTTAGCAGGAAACACACCAAAGAAAAGACCGATCGCCCCAGAAACCCCCACTGCTAAAACAATTGCTATAGGGGAAATAGTAGGGGTCAGGGGAGAAACTGCGCCAATAATTACGATTCCTGTAATGCCAACAACTGTACCAATTGCTCCTCCTGCTGCCGAAAGAATTGTTGCTTCAATTAAAAACTGCCACAAGATATCCTTGGACTTGGCACCAACCGCTTTACGTAAGCCAATTTCTTTAGTTCTTTCGGTAACTGATACCAGCATAATATTCATTACCCCAATACCGCCGACAATCAGCGATATACCTGCGATCGCTGATAGCAAAACCGTCAAGCCATTAGTAATGGTGCCGACAATTTCTAAAACATCTTTTTGAGTACGGACGCTAAAATCGTCTTTACCTGTAATCTTGTGACGTAGACGCAGCAGATTTTCAATCTGTAGTTTGGCAGCACGAATACTGTTTTCATCTTGAGCAGCGATGGAAATAAAGCTGATTGCCGTGCCGTAAGGAGAAGTATCGCCAACAATTTGGCTTGCCATAGTGGTTAGGGGTAGGTATACAGTGCGATCCTGGTTGCTACCCAAAAATGCTCCTTTTGCCTCTAAAACTCCAATTACTTCCAAATTGATATTTTTGACTCGAATCTTCTTACCCAAAGGACTTTGGCGTGGGAAAAACTTTTCTGCCATTTCTGCTCCCAAAACGGCGACCCGTTGGTTACGTTTAATGTCAACATCACTTAAAAATCTGCCTTGTGCCACTTCAAAGCTTCTCACAGTAAGATATTCAGGAGTCGTGCCGAGTACCTGCTCATTAGCATTACTGTTGCGGTAGGTAATCAGTTGATTTGCCGTAATTTGGGGTGCAACTTCCTTAACGCTGGGAACTTGTTCGGCGATCGCGATCGCATCTGACCAGACTAGAGTTTTGGGTAGGTCAAAGGTGGTGCGGCGTTCTTCCTCTGAACCTGGAACGACAAAAATTACGTTGGGACCGAGAGATTGAAACTGTTGATTAGCTAAATTTTTGGTTCCCTCTCCCACTCCCACCATAGCAATTACCGAAGCATTACCGATAATTATGCCCAGCATAGTCAAACTGCTGCGCGTCTTATTTGCCACCAGTGTGGCGGTTGCCATTTTAAAGCTCTCAAATATATTCATTGTTTAAAATTTTTTCTTTTATATTGCTTAATTGTTGGCTATCGATCTTTAGTCATTAGTTATTTTGTATTTTATGTTAAAGAGAAATACTTAATTTCCTTATCCTTCATCCCTTATCCCTTATCCTTCAATTTATGACAGTCGGCATCTGGATTTTAGGCGATCGCCTGACCACGAAACAGTTAAGCTTGCAAAATAATCGGAGTTCTCGGCAGCAAACGCCAGTTATTTTGATCGAGTCAAGTAACTATGTGAGGCAACGCCCCTACCATCAGCAAAAGTTAGTCTTAATTTGGTCAGCAATGCGGCATTTTGCTGAAGAACTTAAGGTAGATAATTGGCAGGTAACTTATGAAGTCGCTACGGATTTTTTAACTCCTTTAAAAAGTTGGATCGAGCAATATCAAATTACCGAAATACAAATTACTACTCCTTGCGATCGCCCTTTTCTCAAGCTGATTAAAAGTTTAGATTTAAACTGTGAAATTACCTTATTGCCTGATAATCACTTTCTCTGGAGTGGATCGGAGTTTGTCACCTGGGCAAAATCTCGTAAGCGGTTACTGATGGAGGATTTTTACCGTGAAAGCAGAAAGCGATTTAATATTTTGATGGATGGTAATAAGCCTGTTGGTGGCAAATGGAATTATGATCGGCAAAACCGTCAACCACCCAAGAAAAGCGTATCGACTCCTGCACCTTTAACTTTTGAACCTGATGAAATTACCCAAGCAGTTATCGAGTGGGTAAGACAAGAAAAATTCTCTGACTATGGCAAAATTGAGCCTTTTAACTGGGGTGTAACTCGCCAACAAGCGCGACAGGTTTTGACCTATTTTGTGCAAGAATGTTTGTCTAAATTTGGCACCTACCAAGATGCCATGATTACGGGGGAATATACTATGTGGCATAGTCTTATTTCTCCTTATCTCAATCTTGGTTTGCTTGAGCCGATGGAAGTAATTGACGCGGTGGAAACGGCATATTATCAAGAAGATCTACCCCTAAACAGTGTTGAAGGCTTTATTCGGCAGGTAATGGGTTGGCGAGAATATATGCACGGCATCTACTATTCCCAGAATGAAGAATACAGTCATAGCAACTGGTTCGAGCATCAACAACCTTTGCCAAGCTTTTATTGGGATGCTAGCCTCGTTAAGATGAACTGCCTGCGACAAACTCTAACTCAAGTAGAAGCAACTGCTTATGGTCATCATATCCAAAGACTGATGATCTTAAATAATTTTGCCTTAATTGCAGGAATCTCTCCTCAAGAACTTGAAAACTGGTTTCACAGTGCCTTTATCGATGCTTATGACTGGGTAATGCAAACTAATGTTCTCGGGATGGGTCAATTTGCCGATGGAGGCAAACTCGCTTCCAAACCCTATGCTGCTTCGGCTAACTACATCAACAAGATGAGCGACTACTGTGGTAACTGCCAATACCGCAAAAGCGATCGCACAGGAGAACAAGCTTGTCCATTCAATTTCTTCTACTGGGATTTTCTCAATCGTCACCGCGATCGCTTAAAATCTTTGGGCAGAATGAACCTAGTTTTAAGTCACTTGAAACGAATTTCCCCCGAAGAATTAGAGCAAATCACTACCTTGGCACAGGAGTGGTGGCAACAAGAACTAAGCAATGAACAATGAGCAATGAGCAATGAACAATGAACAATGAGCAATGAGCAATGAACAATGAGCAATGAGCAATGAGCAATGAACAATGAGCAATGAACAATGAACAATGAACAATGACTGAATAATAGTACCTTTGAACTTTCCGAGAAAAGTCAAGGAAAAATTATCAAATCTTATTCAAGCCTGGCAATTTACCCCACTCATTCCCCACCGTTTCCACAATGGATTTGAGCTTTTTCCACAATTTACCCAGGTTTTTCCACAGGCGTTAACGGCATAATCAAGCCTGGAGTATCTAGTGGTGGATTTTAGATATTTACCTGTTGTTAACCGTTTTATAATCATTTTATGTGTAGTTTTGTAACAAAAATCAGACCTTAACCATAGTATTTACGTAAGCAAACCAAAATGATCGCAGTTTTCTTAACACTTCGCAATATTGACAAACGACCCCCTTTTAAGACGACAATAAATCAGTAAGCCTCGCCTAAGAGCTAAATCTCATTTATCCGAATAGACTCTTAAATTTTTTTTAGAGCCGTAAAAACAAGTCACACTTTAAGCCAATTTTTGGTATTCATCTTCAACTGCGATCTTAGACTTGCTGAGAAAATCCAGAGATTGTTCTTTAAAGCTTGCCTCTGATAAATCAATGGTTTTCTTAATCGCCAAAAGCGTAGATGCGATCGCATATTTGAAGGAAGCCAACGTGTTAAATAAAACACAAAAAGACATACTACCTACTTAGGAGCATTTAACCAACCATGAACTCAACTGTAAGCATCCTGGCTGATATACCCGAAGAACTTCATTTTTCTCTGAAAAGCTATTTAGAAACTCACCCCCATTGGGATCAAGACCGTGTTTTTGCTGCGGCATTATCTTTGTTTTTGCTGCAAAATAGTACTCAGCAAACTATTCCAGCAGATCAAAGTCATCGCGCCTGTGCCAAAGTATACTTGGAAGCGTTATTTCAATCTACTTAACGTTAATTTAAGACTAATATAAGACTTGGAAATAGCGCTGCTGATCTTTACTGCTTATTGCCGAATTATAAAAGAGTGACTTCTAATTCAACTGCTTTAATTATTCCTGAGTTAATTGTTGGCTTAGGTAATCCTGAGCCAAAATATGACAAAACTAGGCACAATATTGGTTTTGCCGCAGTGGATCAATTAGCCAAAATTTGGCAAATGCCTCTAAAAGAAAATAAGCGGTTTCAAGGTCTTTTTGCTGAGGGGGTTACACCAGGTGGACAAAAAGTTCGTCTGCTCAAACCCTCAACCTATATGAATCGCTCAGGTCAATCGGTAAGAGCAGTGACAGACTGGTATAAAGTGCCTACCCAGTCTGTGTTAGTCGTTTATGATGATATGGATTTGCCTGTAGGTAGATTACGGATGCGCCTTACTGGGTCTGCTGGTGGACACAATGGCATGAAGTCGATTATTGCCCATTTGGGAGTCAAGGATTTTCCTCGATTAAGAATTGGCATTGGTAAATCTGATGGTAGCAAGGGTACTGTAAGTCACGTTTTGGGTAAGTTTGCACCAGAAGAGTCTAAGACGATTGAAGAAATTTTGTATGTTTCGCTAAAGGCGATTGAGCTAAGTTTAAAATCAGGAATTGAAAAGTCTATGAATCGCTACAATGGATTTTCAATTAACCCAGAAGATTAATTACTGATTAGGTGATTACTGACAAAAAAACCCTAGCTACCAGACTAGGGTTTAAGACAACTATGAGAAGTCGATTTTGAGAAGATTATTCGCCTTAAATGAATTCTATCTAATAAAAATTTAGTATCTTGCTATAAAAACTAAATATAAAAGCTACGTAATACATCTAAAACTATTGCCTAGCTAACTGAACCTTATGACCGCATTCGGCGGTCAACGCAAGCACCGTCGTTTGCAGAGCCACTTGGCTCAAGATGCGAAGCATCCCTTTGCGCGTAAGCGCTGCTTTTGCGCGCGGTGTAACATTGACTAAATATTTAGCCTGGTTTTGTTAACTTATGTAATGAATTATAGCAAAAGATGTTAAATTTTGTAAAATAATTCAATTTTTCGGCAAAAGACGTTTATGAGCAGCAACTCAATGAATAATCAGAACTCATGGGATGTAGGGGTATCAAGTCTGTTGAAAAACATTTATCGCTGTGCTGATAAGAGCAAATGGTATAATTCCGTAGCAGAAGCTTATGATCGCAC
>JBCCDL010000018.1:0-20529 GCA_039030815.1 Cyanobacteria bacterium P01_A01_bin.83
GACATCGCCAACATAGGATTAACTGTACACTTGAGTCGATAGTCTCGGGTAAAATAAGCACATTTGTCGCAGGGTATTTGATGTAAGCGTTTAAGATGTTGGGCTGCATGTTTGCTAATGATGAGCGATCGCCAGCCCAAATAACTAAAAATTATGATCCAAACTGTAAAACATAAGACTAGATGCAGCATGAGTAGTTGATTCTAGTAGTTGCCAAAAATAAGGAAGGAAAGGGAAAAGGCAAAATAAATGTTGGCTCATTATATTCAGTTGCTTTCCCCTATCTATTGGAGAGGAGAAACTCCAAACTTTTTGTTAGCTGTAAGCACAGGGCGAACGCCCAGACGCGCGTTAAGCGCGCTAAGGCGCGAATGCGCCTGTAGCCATAAGCTATAAGCTCCATACAATTTAGTTTTTTGCTCTTCCTTCTCAGTCGAAGAAAGACTAATAATTGAGGGCTTAAAGCCTAGAGCTTAGAGCTAAAAGCTATTTATCACAGAGCAAATTCAGATTTTAATTGTGTCGCCCATGACTGAATTCGCTCGTCGGTTAATTCTGATTGGTTATCTTCATCTAAAGCCAAGCCGACAAACTTACCACCTTGATCAGCTTTTGATGCTTCGTGTTCATAACCGTCTGTAGACCAATGACCAACTGTTTGACCACCTAAACCAGAAATCTTTTCTTCCAAGATTCCCATGGCGTCTTGAAAGTTTTCAGCATAACCGACCTGATCGCCAGTTCCAAAATATGCTACTTTTTTACCGCTAAAATCGATTTCATCTAGACTATCGTCGTAAAAGCCTTCCCAATCAGCTTGTAATCCCCCAACATCCCAAGTAGGGCAGGCAATGATAATGTTAGAGTACTCGGCAAAGTCACTATTGGTCGCATCAGCAATTTCGTGAAGTGCGACAACACCGTCGCCTCCTAAAGCTTCTTGTATTGCCTCGGCTGCTGCCTCAGTTTTGCCTGTAGTGGAGCCGTAAAATAAACCAATTTTAGCCATGATTATTGTTTCTGTAGATTAATTTTGCAGTTTTGTGTGAGGTTGTGTTTCTGTTCGAGATTATTGCAAGTAATTTTTAATTGTGGTCAGAAACAAAATTTGTTCTGGGAGTAGCAAGCAGATAGTTTCAGTTAGCAAAAAACCTTTACCATCGGAGATTGAAGAAGAAGGAACTAGGCATTTACCACCACCTAATTCCTTGCTTGGCGTGAGAAATAATCCTCTTGCAGTATCATACAGCTTATTGCTATTTATTTGCAATAAAATCTAAAAAAAAGTTAGATGCTGCCACTTAAAATAGTTTTCAGCACATCGAAATGATCGTAAATTTGGAAGGCAAAGAAAGCCCCCCCCAGACCACCAACTAAAAACGCCACCGCAAATTGATTCCAACCACTTGTTGTTTTTAGTTCATTAGGTACATCTGGATTAGCAGTAGAGTAGCTTGGGAAGTCAGACCGCCATTCTTGATTGAATGAGGCTGCACCATAAATTGTCAAACAGATAGTTAGAATCGCAATCAATCCACAAGCACTAAGTAAACCAACTAGATTACCTTGTTCGCTGTTTCGTTGAGGACCCAAAAGAGCAAAAGGACCAAAAAGTAAATATCCATGGGCCATGCCTATTTCTAAACCTCGCAATAAAGGAGAAAGACCTGAACGATAAAAAGGAATATTACCCAACAGCCACTTACTAAAGTCAGAAGAATTGAGGGGAGTTTTCAGATTACCGACAAAAGGTTCTTCTGTAACCACTAGAGAAGGATTAGAGGCATTAAAATCAAATCCAGCTTCTTTGTTTCTTGCCCGACTAGCGTGCCAGATATGACCTAAAAGAAACAAGACTGCAAATACCAGGTGGAAAGTAGCCAACCATCCTCTAGCGGTAACTATTCCTGTCTCGTTTTGAATTAAGCCAACTGGTCCGTAAAAGACTTCAGGATATGCCGTAGCATTGACAGTACAGAAATATGCCGCTAAAAATCCCATGTAGGAAATTGCACCCAAACTATAGCAAAGATAAGCTTCACCTGAATACACTAGCGCTCGACGCGCCCAAGCAAAAGGCTTTGTAGCAATATGCCAGAAACCACCTAAGATACAAATCGAACCAATCCACAAATGACCGCCAACTAAATCTTCCAAATTATCAACTGCTGCCATTCCTTGCTTACCAAAAGCACCAAACAGGTAGCCAAAGATAATAGCAGGATTGACTGTGGGTTCAGTTACAATCCTAACTCGCCCCATTTCTCCAGTAGCAGGATCAAAGATCCCACCCCAAAACATGGCTTTAAATACTAGTAAGAATGCACCGATACCTAGCAAGATTAAGTGGATGCCGATAATAGTGGTCATCTTGTTGGCATCTTGCCAGTCATAACCGAAAAAGCCTTCAAAAGTATCATTTTCCTCTAATATTGCAGACCCAATTAGAGAATGATAGATTCCTCCTGCACCCAATACTGCTGACGAGATAAGATGCAGCATGCCAATTACGAAATAGGGATAGGTACTGACAACTTGTCCGCCATTACCTACTCCAATTCCCAATGTCGCTAAATGCGGCAGCAAAATCAAACCCTGTTCGTACATTGGTAAGGCAGGATTGTAGTGTGATAACTCAAACAACGTCATCGCCCCAGCCCAGAAGACTATTAGAGCTGCCTGGGCGATATGCGCCCCTAATAATCTACCTGATAAGTCTTTTAAACGAGCATTACCTCTCCACCAAGGAATATCAGCATAATTATTAACTCCCTGAGGATTTTCCATTATAGCGGTCACAATTGAAATCTCCTTGCTCAACTATTGCTTTTATTTATCAATAAGCTTCTAAATAACCATACAGATAAAAATTGCTTATTGACAAGTATTTTCTTTTACTTTAATCAAAATTATAGATTTAGGAGAAAGCTTTATTATTATTAAATAGCCTAAAAATGTCACCCTAAATAAACTTCTAACTAGGTTTTAATGCTTAAGATCAAGAATTAAAACCAGACAAGCAATTACCCTTAGATACTTAAGAATATTAAGTTTTGTTAGTAATAACTTGCAAATTAATATCAATAATGCAAAATTAAGTTGTTGTTAGCTTATTGAGAATAATAATCAGTAGCTAATTTTACCAAATTAATTGAGAGGTTTCATTTTGCAGACATACGATCAACCCCAAGTTAAATATGATTGGTGGGCGGGAAATGCCCGTTTTGCCAATCTATCTGGCTTATTCATTGCGGCTCATGTAGCCCAAGCAGCATTAATTGTTTTTTGGGCTGGTGCATTCACTTTCTTTGAATTATCTAAATTTGATCCGACTCTACCGATGGGAGAACAAGGATTGATTCTAATTCCCCACTTGGCTACTTTAGGTTTAGGCGTGGGTGAAGGAGGACAGATTGTCGATACCTATCCCATGTTTGTGGTAGGTGCAGTGCATCTAATTTCCTCGGCGGTATTAGGTGCGGGGGCATTGTTCCACACTTTCAAAGCCCCAAGCGACTTAAAAGATGCCAAAGGAAAAGCTCGTGATTTTCATTTTGAATGGGACGACACTAAACAGCTAGGTCTAATCCTGGGTCATCATCTTTTGTTTTTAGGAATAGGTGCGTTGGCATTAGTGGCTAAAGCGATGTTCTTTGGTGGACTGTATGATGTCAATATTCAAGATGTGCGAGTTGTTACTGACCCGACTTTAAATCCTGCAACTATTTTTGGCTATCAAACTCATTTTGCGAGCGTCGATAACCTGGAAGATTTAGTTGGTGGTCATGTATATGTAGGTTTCTTGCTTATCGGTGGCGGTATCTGGCATATTATCACCCCTCCTTTAGATTGGGCGAAAAAGCAGCTAATCTTTTCGGGAGAAGCAATTCTATCCTACTCTCTCGGTGGTATTGCCTTAGCAGGTTTTGTGGCTGCATACTACTGTGCAGTAAATACTCTAGCTTATCCTCCAGAATTTTATGGTGCACCTTTGCAAGTCAAATTAGGAGTTGTGCCATATTTCGTCGATACTGTAGCCTTACCTCCTGGTACTCATACTGCTCGTTGTTGGCTAGCTAACGCTCACTTCTTCCTAGCGTTTTTCTTCCTTCAGGGTCATCTATGGCATGCCCTGAGAGCGATTGGCTTTGACTTCAAACGAGTTACTACAGCTTTGGACAATGCGGGGACTCCCCAATCAGGTGAAGCGATGGTCGGCACACCATCAGCATCACAAAAACCAGCTACAGAGGGAGCTGGGGATTAGGGATAAATCCAACTGCATTGTTATTTCAATGTTCTCAGTTTTAGCTTAGTGCAAATGTAAGGTTGCATTAAGCTTTTCTTGTTAAATCGTTGCAAATTTTAATGTAAAGAATTGTGGGTATTTCTTTTCGTAGCTATTAGCTCTTAGCCTTCATATCTTTTGTGTACAGCGATTTCAATTAATAACATTTTGTTTTTAGTTAGAAAAAATAAACTATGACAACTACAACTAACGTTTCAAATCAAAATTACAGTTGGCTTTCGGGTAATGCGCGTTTAATCGATTTATCGGGTCAACTATTAGGTGCCCATATTGCCCATGCAGGATTGATTATGTTCTGGGCAGGTTCAATTACTCTACTAGAGATAGATCGTTTTGTGCCCAATATTCCCATCAATGAACAGGGGTTATTATTGTTACCCAATCTCGCTCGTTTAGGTTGGGGAGTAGGTGCCGAGGGTGAAATTGTGAATCTATATCCTTATTTCGTAATCGGGATGCTACACTTAATCGCCTCTGCCGTATTGGGTGCAGGGGGTTTATTTCATGTCTTTCGCGGGGCAGCTAATCTTAAGGATGTTTCAGGACGTGCCGCTAAATTTCATTATGAATGGAATGATCCTAAACAACTAGGCTTCATTTTGGGTCATCACCTGATATTTTTGGGTGCTGCTGCATTGCTATTTGTGGGTAAAGCAATGGTTTGGGGCGGAATATACGATGCTGTAGCAGGTAATGTCCGCTTAGTTACCGAACCCACTCTTAATCCTGTAACGATCTTTGGCTATCTTTTTGGTTTGAAAGATGGAGTTTGGAATCCTTTAGGAATGGCTGCGGTGGATAATTTAGAAGATGTGGTTGGCGGTCATATTTGGGTCGGAGTAGCCTGTATTGCTGGTGGCGCTTGGCATATTGTCCAGGAGCCTTTTGCTTGGGCAAGAAATTCCCTGACTTACAATGGGCATGGGATTCTTTCTTATAGTTTAGCTGGAGTAGCCTTGATGGCATTTACTTCTGGCTATTTTGTAGCTTTTAACGACATTGCTTTCCCGACCGAACTTTATGGTGCAAATTTGGGGCAGTTTGCAGGGGTGCAGTTTACTCTTGGCGCTACTTTTCTTGGCGGTCATGTCTGGCACGCACTTAAATCTAAAGATGAATCTGGCGTGTTAAGTGATCAAGACAAGTTGAACGCGAGTATAGCAGGATTTATAGTATTGGCAATTGTAGTTCTGAGCCTGGTTTTACTTTCGGTTTGACTTTAATTTATGGCGGTGTGCAAACAAGTTAAGTACAGTTATAAAACCCAATCCCAATGAACAAGCAAAATAGGTGTACTTAATAAACCTGAACACCGCTGTATGACTTCGGTGATTTAGTGTATGAAGTATACAGTATTTAGGCTTGTACTGAGATATTGCGCACATACGGGCAAGCCCTAAGCTCCCATGAGTAACAGCACGAACCCTAAGAGCTATTAGCTATTAGCCAACTGTGACAAGTTAATCAAAAAGAATAAATGTCAAATAGTATATGTATTATTTAATTAAAATAATAATTTTTTGTCTGATAGTTCATAAGTTACGGGGTTCTTGTTCTTTTTAACTTTACCTTCTTTGATTGCCCTTTTTAGCCAAAGCCTTAATTGACCGATTTGTACTTCTAGTAATTCGGCAAGAACTTTATCATTCTTTGCTTGTTGCAACTGTTTCAGAATCAAGGGTAATACAGCCTGGTAAATATCTTGAGGTTCGTATTCTTTTAAACCACTTTGCTTGTCATGTTTGTCAATCGATTCTTTTGCTTCATTGGATTGTAAAACTGTTTGATCAGCATTGGTATTATCTAATAGTGAAGGTTGTTCGATGACAACTTGCGATCTTTGAGGGGCAGAAAATTTAGAAATAGCCTGAGAGATATGTTTTTCTAAAGGATAATTCCAAGGTGGTTGGGGAAAAGGTATTGCTCCTTGCTTAATTAAGCTTTGATTTCCTTTGCTAGCATTTTGTTCTACTCTTGCTAATACAGAAACATTTTTGACTTTTTTAAGTGCTTCGATAGCACCAGCCCAAGTACCGCCCTTGTTTTCAGTAGCGTCAATCACTACAGCATAATTAGCTAAGGCATAGATATATTTATTTCTTCCCATGGCATTACCGACACTAAAACCAGCATCAGGATCATAGGAAGATATTAGAGCTAATCTCCCCTCTTTAATTGCAGTGCGGTATTTTTTTGCTACTGCTGCTTTGGCTAAGTTATTAGCTATTACGCCAATCGCCATTCCGCCTTTTTCCAAGACACTGAGGATTGATGCTTGGTCTACTCCTTTGGCACCACCCGAAATCACTTGAATTTGCTGCTGGGCGCAAGCTTGAGCAAGTTGAGAAGTATAGTCTAGCCCCAATTTATCTACATTACGAGAACCCACTATTGCCAATCCTGCTTGAGACAACAGTTTTTTATTGCCTATACCGTAGAGAATTACAGGAGCTTGATATCTCAAGTTGTATTTAAGTCCCTTAGGATAATCTTGGTCTCCCCTACCTAAAATCCATAATCCTTGATTTGTCCATTTTTCCAGTGCTAGACTCAACATCATCCCTCTAGCCAGCAAAGCTAATAGACGAGAAGATTCTAGTTTATTGATCTGCAATTGAGCAATTTTCTGTTGAATTATGTTGTCAAGCAGATCTTCAGGAATCAAACTATGATCTCGTAACCAACTCGCCAAGTCATTATATTCTCCTAAGGTTAGAGGTTTTGGTTCTACCGTACGTTTTTGACCGAAACTGGCACATAACAACAGCATAGCCTTTGTATTAGAAGAAATATGATGAGTTGTCATAATTGCGATCGCGCCCAAAAGCGTCTAAAGTATACATAGTATTATCTAACTTGATAAAGAATTCAAGGCTAAGGCAGTGGGAAAAACTTGACCACTACCAGCACGGCGTAACAGTGCAGCAATTACGGTAAATGTCCAACGAGAATCAACTATGTCATCGATTAGAATTACTGCGCCTGGATTAACTTGAGCAGTATTTATAGCAAAAGCACCATCTAAATTCAAAGCTTGCTGATAGCTATTATTCATTTCCTTTTGTGGTCGATTTTGTTTAATCTTTTTGACTGCTGGTTTAAAGGGTAAATTTAACCGTTCTGCCAGTCTTTGAGCAAAATTGGGTACTAAGTCAGGACGAGTTAAGGAAGGTACACAGGTGATCCAGCTTGGCTGTAGTTGAGGTTGCCAACGCTGAATTATTTCGACTGTGCCTTGTACTAGGGCATCATCAAAATGATTATCTTGATATTTACCCTGCTTGACTAGTTCTCCCCAACCCGCATCACCCCATAAAGATATGGCTTTTCCTGTTTCTGCCTGTAATTCTGGTTTGATCTTGCCTGAAAATCCGTAGTTGGGCAATTCCTGTCGCCATTGCTTGCGGGGTTCAATTGTGAGGTTGCAACTACGTAAATATTGAATAGCATCATCTTTAGTTTTAAGTGAAAAGTCAGTAGACAAAATGTTTTGCCCCAAACAAACTGCACACCGACCACAGGATTGAGGATTTACATCATCTAAAGCATCAGCCAAAAAAGCCATCAAACACCCTGAGCTTTGCATATATTCCTGCATTTGAGCCTGTTCTTGATGTCGAATTCTGGTCAATTCTGCTATTTTTGTGGTGTCTGGCTGATAGTCAAATGGAGTAGCAAACCATTTTGAACCTTGTTTGACTACGGGAGCAGGTGATTCAAGAGACAATAATTTTAGAACTTTTTCAATTTTACTTTGAGCAAGATTTAACTGTTTTTGTAGTTGAGGGACAGAATAACCATTTTCTGCTTCATCTAATGCTTGTAAAACTTTTCTAGTGTGTGCTGCTGGAGGAAAAGCTGTTTTGATAAAATAATCAACAATTTCTTGGTCTTCTTCTCCACTCAAAAGAATACCATAAGCACAATCTACCGCCCTACCTGCACGCCCCACTTGCTGATAATAATGAACAACCGAACCAGGACGTTGATAGTGGATGACAAAAGCTAAATCTGGTTTATCAAAACCCATACCTAACGCAGTAGTGGCTACTAAAACTTTGATTTCATTAGCTAAAAGCTTATCTTCTAATTTTTCTCTGACTTCAGTGTTTAATTTACCGTGATAAACTTCAGCAATAATATTTTGAGTTTTGAGCCAACCAGTGAGCCTTTGGGCATCAGCTACAGTCAAAGTATAAATAATTCCACTACCAGTAATACTGGGTAATGTTTTAGCCAGCCATGCCATTCTCTCAGCTTGACTAGGTAGATAAATATTTTGCAGTTGTAAACTATTTCTAGTCAAACTACCTCTGTATATTTTAAGAGTTGAACCTAGTTGAGTTTTGATATCCTCAACTACTCGATTGTTAGCCGTAGCAGTAGTAGCCAGGACAGGAATATTAGCAGGAAGCTGTTGTAAAATTCTGACAATACGTCGATAGTCAGGACGAAAATCATGTCCCCAATCGGAAATACAATGAGCTTCATCTACTACAAACAAACCAATATTGCCCGAAATAGGTAATAGCGTATGCTCTAAAAATTCTTGATTTGCCAGTCTTTCAGGTGAAATCAAAAGAATATCTATCTGATTAGCAACTAATTGATCTCTAATCTGTGACCATTCTTCTTTATTACTAGAGTTAATTGCAGTCGCTTTCACGCCAATTTTTGCCGCAGCAGCAATCTGATTTCGCATTAATGCTAGTAGAGGAGAAATCAAAAGCGTTAACCCAGATCCGCGATCGCGAAATAGTCTGGTTGCGATAAAATAAACTAAGCTCTTTCCCCAACCAGTACGTTGAACTACAAGAAGTCGAGATTTATTCTCTACTAAATCTAATATTGCTGACCACTGACCATCTCGAAAATTGGCATTGGAATTGTTTAATGCATTTTGTAGTAATTGTACTGCATCATCTTTGATTTGCTTCATATTTGCTCAATTGTAGCTTTTTATAGTTATAGTTCCCAAAATATTAAGCTTGATTGCATCTCGTTTTTATCTAAGCTCGTATTGCTGAGTTACTTAGCTATGGCGCAATTAATATGAAATACCTCAATGTTTGCTACAAATTAAATCGTTTTGATTAGTCATTAGTCGTTATTTTTATAGGCTCTTTGTCCCCCTTTTCTCCCAGGCTTCTTATAAATATCATTCTATTTTCATTATTTGATACCAAAAGATTCTAACGGGACTTAAACAAAAATCAAGCCCAAACAAACCCCAAACTAGCTTTATAATTCGTACTATTCATGCAAGAGATGCCATGAACTGTCGTTCACAACCCAGGGATGAAAATAGAATGTTTAAGGAATTTACATTGTTCTAGCTTCTATTTTCAAGACAGGTCTACTATTTCTTCCAGCCAGGCAATAGCTTGATCGCATCCTCTAGCAATTTTCTACCCTGGGATTCCAACTCTTGTTGATTTTCAAACAATTTTGGAATTGTCTTATTCTTAATGGTAGTTTCGCTATTGACGTTTTGTTTTGTGGGAGAGCTACAGGTTTGATAATTTCCGTCGGCATCGACAAACCTACCGATAATTGTCTGGGGGTTCAATTCCCCTCTTAGCAAGTCACTAATAAGATTGTCTGCTACACCTTCAAGATTCGAGCTAATTATCGGCTTGATCAAGCTACCGTTAATAACAATCGGGGCGGAGACGTTTAGCTGTCCCAGATTTTTCGGTCGCGGAGCGACGATGATATCAAGTGTTTCCTGACCCAGATCGATACTGCCAGTACCTTGCATCGCAATATGGGTGGTATCAGCAACGGTCAGGTCAGTAGTTGCAATTCCGTTGGTAATTGACCAGCGACTAACAAGGCAATTCACCGTCGTGGCTTGGTTATTACTAGCCAAGGAGATGAGACTTGTAGCTAGTTCATTGTCAATCTGTTCTACATTGATATTACCCAGACGAGCTGTGGTCATATTGACATCAACCAAGCCATTAGCACTAGCCGCGAGGGCAGACATACTATTACCTCTGGCATTAAGTTTCAGGTTCAGGTCTAAAGAACCTTGCTCCACAAGATCGCTAACCCCAAAATGCGACAACGATTTGCCCAAAATTAGCTTGTTGACCCGCAAATCGGTGGACAGAGCTGCTGTTTTGCCGTGACCATTGAGAGCCGCAGTTCCAGAAACAGAGCCACTACCTGGTAGATCGAAAGCCAGATTAGAAAACTGTAAATTACCCTGTTGAGAGCTTAGAGATGTCTCAAACTTGTTAAAGATTAGTGGTGTATTTTGCTCATCTGCAACAGGTAAATGTAGAGAGCCAATCGATAGTTTTCCCTGACCATTAACTTGGTTCAAGGAGGCTAAATTTAGTGGAGCATCAGAAAATAGCTTGTTATTGATATTGTTTTGCGTAACCTGTGGCTTCTCTGGCAGAAAATCTGCCACGAATATTTTTGGCGCTCTCAGGTCGAAACGGATGCTGGGAATATGGTTCTTGTTAACAGGTAGTGTCACTCCCGCGCTTCCCATAATCTGACTATTGGACGTTGATAGCACCAGATCGTTGAGGGCTATATCCTGTTCTTTGACCGCCAGAACACCGTTCAACTTTAAAGCGCGTTCTGCATAGCCTGGTTCTTTTACCAAAGAACCCAGATTACTCGATTGCAAACTAATCCTACCGTTGATTTCTAAAGGAGAGTTGTTTTGAGGCAGACGAGTTGTTAAATTATTTGCCTGAAGGCTAATATTACTGCTCTCGATATTTAATTTGGAAAACTTAAGGTGATTTTGTTCTGTTCTAGCCTTGAGCGTAAAAGTTGCCTGACCTGGGGCAACAGGGATGTTGTTTTCTCTCAAAAATGGTTTCAAAAAGGCAAGATCGCTGATGCTACCTTCGAGAACCACGTTTTTCAAGATTTTGTTGATGTCTTTGTCTCCCAAAGATAAAGCGGCGTTGCCGTCGAGCTGAAATTCTTGACTTTTTAGGGACAACTTGTCGGCTTGTATTGCTTGTGGGCTAAAAGTACCAACGCTCTTGAAGTTAACATCTTCCATCTCTGGTATCTCGATGCCACTAACTTTGGCGATCGCATTTATGTCTGATAGCAAACCTTGGATAGATCCTGTAAAAGACATCTGTTTGTCTAGCTTGTCAGCTTCTTGCCAAGAAAATACTCCATCAGCTTCCAGGGTATTATTTCCTACATTTAGATCGAGAGTCAGTGCCGTATCACTAGACTGTTGCACCAATGACTTTAATGAATCTGCTTTCAGTACGGCTAGGAAAGGTGTGTTCTGGTAATAACCTTGAATATCAACAGCGGATTCTCCCTTGAGACTGCGGTTGGCGAACTCCATCCTGGTCAGTCGTAGTTCTTGATTTTGTTCGGTGACCAGATCGCGATAATGTAACTCTCCATTTTGCAGGGTGATTTTTTGCAGGGTGATAGCTAGAGGTTTTGCATCACTTCTTTCCTTTTCTAGCTGTCGATCTTGCGTGGTAGTTGTTTTGTTCTGTGGTTTAAATTTCCAGTTGACTGCTGCTTCATTCTTTTCCAGATAGACAATAGGTCGCTCCAACTCCAGTGCTGAGACAGAAATTTGTCTTTGCAAAAGGGGAAGTAAATCGAGGGTTAATAATAGCTTTTCAATACTTAAAAAATAAGGTGCTTTTGCCCCCTCGGCATTGGCGATAGTAACACCATCAATTTTCAAGGTTGGTTTCCAGCTCAGAGCTAGATCGATATCACCCTCCATGTTAACTTCACGCCCAGTCGCTTGTTCAATTTGTGACACTATTATGTTTCTATAAACATCACTTTTGGAAAACTTTAGCAGCAGGTAAGATCCAGAGCTAAACATGGCGACTAGCAAAAACAGGCTGCCAACAACAAGGTGCTTAAACTTCTTCTCAGGTAAGTTTCCAGATAAGGCAGTAATGGACGTTTCTTTCCGAAATAAAATCGGTTTAATAGCTGGAAACCTCATGAGTTAGTCCTCTTGTCTATAGCTATCATTATCAAATTGATTGATTAGAGCAGTTTGAGAGAGCCTACTCTGACAATCTCAACCTTCTTCAATTCTAATAACAATTAAAAGTTTATTCATTAGCGATCGCTCGATAATCTCATCAATCACGTAGAATGACGATGTCTACAACCAAGCTTTACCAATCCTCATAGAGGATATAAAAACAGATCTGTATAAAAAAATCAACCGTTCATATCTAAAGAATGCAAGCAAAATATACTCTTATTGATTCTAACTAGGTACAAAACCATGAAAAAATCTACTTTAGCTCTTTTAACTACTGTTATCGCTTTCGCTCCTTTAATACTATTTCCAAATAATAATGAATAAAAATCAATAAAGTCGAGCTTAGATTTACCTTGTATGTGACAGCTCGATCGGCATCGCAATTACTTCAACTCTTCTAAGTTAGAGATAGTGCTTACCTTATTGTCGGGAATCTCTTGATCTTTAGAAGGCGGTACAGTTTCGAGGTTTCCTGTTAAAGCTTCATCTTGATTAATTGGTACTGATTCAAAGGAGACTTTTCCTTCTAGCCAGGCTGTGAGCAAGTCAGGTAAATTTCTTTTGAGCCAAAAAAGCGCTACTTTGCGGGCAATAGGCTTAATATATCCCACCAACACTTTCATGATTTTGTTTAGTGGAGGATTATGTAGCTTATTGTTGGCGTAATTGATTGACCCGACATCGATTAGACAATCAATAATTAGTTTTAATGCCACCTCCTCCCTTTCGACTATTTGCTGTATCAACAAGGTTACATCGCGCATTCGCTCTTGTTTTTTAAGTTTTTCAGCAGAGATAGGTTCTACCTTTATGGATTCTTCGGGATAGGTCAGCATTTAAAATTTAGATATTAGATTTAGACTTAGATTTAGACTTAGATTTAGACTTAGATATAAAAATATTCTTTAATCTTATCCTATGGCTCTTTTCTTCTGGAGACTATATTCAATGAGATATAAATCTAAACTTTATGGTAAATCCAGCTAATCTAACAGAAAACTGATTGGGACTTGAATGTATTTGCTAGTCTCTTCGATAAACTGACTAAGATTTTTTCGTGCCTTAGCAAGCAGCTTACCATCGACATATACTTTTTCAGTAGGATAATCTTCCAATAATTCAATCAGAGAAATTATATTATCATCACTAGCAGAAGCAACCAAAGCTCCCCTCAAAGCTTTCACGTTAGCTCTTTGGGATCTGGTGCCGACAACATTACTGGTCTGCGACAAGACGTATTCTCCAGGTGCCGTATTTAGTAGATCATAAATCAAGGTGGTATTGGCAGGAAACTCTTGCTTTAAGATCCAGCGAATCAGCAAAGGATTCTGCTTGCCAAAATTTAATAAGAAGTCTAGAGAGGGAGAAGCCTCCCCTGTATCGGCAAACGTCTGCAATTCTGATAATGATACTGATTGAGATGCCCCTCCGTAAGTAAAAATAATTTCCTCTGAGGCTTGAGCTTGATCTGGAGTTAAAGAGATAGCCATTCCAGCTAAAAAGATAGCAAGTCCTGTATTGCGAAACCACTTGCCTATTTTAGTTTCTTGCATGGTAGTATTCTCCTCAAATATCCAAATATCTAGTCTGATTGATTACTTTAGAATACGACTTTTGACGGCATAATATGCATTCTGATTGACAAAGTCGTGATCTCAGCCTAGTCGTACATGCGGCGGCGGAGTCTGTATGATCAAAACAATGAGACGTTGACTCTTGATTTAGATCAATTAATATTCCAAAATTCAATAAAATTGAGCGAAAGGTTGTCGCTATTGTTTCGTGGTAGATTGTCAATAAAGAATAACTATATTTTCAATGGTTCAAAAATTAGTAGTCGCTACGGGAAATCCTGGAAAATTAGCAGAAATGCAGGAGTATCTTATTGATTTACCTTGGCAATTAGAATTAAAGCCCAAATCAATTGACGTAGATGAAACAGGGACTACATTTATCGAGAATGCCCGCCTCAAAGCTTCAGAGGTAGCAAAAGCTGTGGGCAAATGGTCGATCGCTGATGATTCGGGACTTATGGTAGATGCTCTTGATGGCGCACCAGGGCTATATTCAGCGCGTTATGGAAACACGGATCAAGAGCGAATTAACCGTCTATTAGGGGAATTAGGGGATACAGATCAAAGACAGGCAAAGTTTATTTGTGCGATCGCAATTGCTAATCCTGATGGGGAAATTGTTCTGGAAACAGAGGGAATATGTCCAGGAGAAATCTTAACTTCTCCTTGTGGTGATGGTGGTTTTGGTTATGATCCGATTTTTTATGTACCGTCTGAGCAAAAAACATTCGCCCAAATGCTCCCTGAGACTAAAGGAAAAGTTAGCCATCGTGGGGTAGCCTTTAGTCAATTGATGCCTGAGTTACAACAGCTTAGTAAGTCACTTTAAATTAATATGTATGCATGTTTAATACTTTTGCTAATTTAATACTCTTTTCTCATTTTCTAAAAAATCTTTAATTATCTGAAAATTTGCGACTCCCAGTTCTGCGCTCGTAAATTCATCGATGGGATAATCGTAACTCGGATCGAACTCTAATATGATTCGCCCATAATTAAAGTTTGTTTTGTATTCAGGATCTAATTTTACTTGTTTAATTTGGTCAAAGCTATGTTGTCTTTCAACTCGTTGTCCAAATAGTTTTTTCTGCTTTACAATTAAGCGCTTCGTTTTATGATTAAATTCATAAGTACTTTCTAATGATAAAGTAAAACAAATAACTACTATAATGTAGTAAGGTAGGATAGCTATTAATAATATAATTAATCCAGGAAATATGATATCTATCGAGTGAAAATATTTTTTGACTGATATAGATTTTTGATTTAGTTCTCCTTTGATAAAGCGATCAATAATGTCGATATGATTTGCTGGTTCAAACCAGTTAAAAGGATTAAAATACCGAAAAAGAACTAGAGAAAAAGGATTACTAGGAAAGAAATAGTTTTTTTGAAATCCAATAGTATTGAACGCCAAAGGTTGGGGATTTGCCTTTAGTTTTGTTCTAGCGTCACGACTACCAAATGAGGGGTGCTTTATGACTTTTTTAAGATTGATAATATCTATTTTTGTTAGTTGAGAATTGAATAGAGATCTTTCTTTTAATTGACAGTCAATACGATTTAGCTAGTTTTTTTGACAGTATAAGGACGATTCTATCGGGCTAAAATAGACAAAATAAACAAGAAATAATGTACACAAAGATGTCACAATTAGATAGCTAAATAATGTGGTGATCGGGTACGATACAAATCTCAACTTAGTTTCACTATGTTCAATAAATTTAATCATGATTATTAATTGAAAAACAGCCATCCATAACCAATAAATGCGATCGCCCAAAGCCCACCATAAATATAGCCAAGTCGTTTTTTATAGGTATTAGATTCTGCTTGTTTGATAGCTAAGTGAACTGTTAAAGCAACGGGAGTAAACCAAAATAAGAGTGAGAAAGCGATTGCCATAATATCATTCATAAGTATTATTTCTCTTTGATCAACACTGCGGACTTGATTATGAAGATTAGCGCTCAAAGCGTTGATAAATTATTCACATAACTGTTGCTCGATATTGCTAATTTGCTCGGCTAAATCAGCAGAAGGATTATCCACTGAATATAACTCCTGGAGGGCATCAGAACCAAGTTTTTGACTTATAAAATAATCGGCTTTAACGATCGCAATATCTTCAGCATTAGCATTACTATCCTGTAAATTATTAGTAATGGAAGTTAATTCAGCAGCGATCGCTTCTCGCTGAGGTTGTTCCATCAACTGCATAGTTTTACGGTAGGTATTGTCGTCAGAAACTAGTTCCCAATCATAAGTAGCACCTGGCTGTAGTTGTCCTGTATAGGTAATAGTATTGGTACTAGGAGGGATAGTTTCAGTCCACACAGGCTGTTCATTTGCCTCGTTACCAGCAGTATATAGATTAATCTCGGCTGGAGTCATCATTTCACCACGCCAAATAAATAATGGGCGATCGCTCCAGACTAGCTGTTCTCCTGAATTACCTGGAGAGATCAAACATGCCCTTTCTCCTCTTGATATAAAGCGCTTTTCAGAAGATTTAAACAGACTCATTAGCGCCTGCATAATCGATGTTGATTGCCTTGGTGTTTCAGGTGAATTATCATTCTCTGCTTGAGCAGTAATTGAGCTAGAGTTTGTCAGAATAATTAAAGCTGATATTAATAGTTTTAGAGACATTTTTTTCATGATACTTCTCTTAGTTTTGAGGAACGAGGAACAAATAAAGATTTATTATTTTTCTTGATTGAATTGATTAATTTTAAATGGCGTGTGCTGGAAAAAGAAAATTAAATTTAAAACCTAGAGCTTAGAGCTTAAAATCGATTGACAAATTAAACATAGCGTTAACTGATTAATAATATTTATTGGTTAAGCTGAGGTGTATTTAAGCTGGATACTATTCAACTAAATAAAAAACGGTCAACCCCTCTCCCCGTCTCCTCAATAAACAAATTAAATGCCTGACAGCTTATTAATTTTTGGTCTTTGCCATAGATAGGCGATCGCAGTTATTGAAGGTAACAGCCAAGGCAATGAGACTGCGTAAGATATATATACTTGTAAAACAATCAAACCATAGATAGCTAGCGCACCAGGTAATAGAATTAATAACAATTTGGTAGTAAAAGTTTGGTTATTTAGATTGAGTTTAATTCCCTTGGTAATTAATAATACGATTAACACCATCCAAAGATGCGGAATAGGTGTAACTAAATGTCGATATAGCCAGTGGTGAGTCATATATGCCAATACTTCTGACCCTGTAAAGGGAGTTTCTCCATCCCCCAAACCGCGTCGAGTATTCCAATAAGCGATCGCACTGGGAGTTGGCAGGTTATCTGAACCTGGGGTTAGCCCTGCTGCTGGGTATCCTCCCGAACCAATGATCACAGTTTTATTGTTTAATTCCAGATCTTGCTCTAATAGTTGCCATGCAGGGATGCGGTTGTAGACCAAATCGCTGGGCAGGGAATAGTCTTGAATGGGACGTAACCACTGTTGTCCAAGATACTGTAGGAAGTAACTAATAGTGGGCAGCTTGGTTTCTTGCAGAAATTGATAGTCTTGTTGGCGACGGACATAGTTATAAATTGAGTCGCGTAAATTAGTTTGGCTCCTAATGTTAGGCTGCAAGTGGGGAGATTCTAGGGAAATTTTCTGTACCGTTGCTAGTAAATAAGCAAAAGGACAGGCTTGCTTACAGTCGGCTGATTCTGGTAACAGACTCATATAATTGGGCAACCCGTCAACATAACCCTGTAATGTCCAGTTAGGATCTCCAATATTTGTTGCTGGTGCTACTGCTACCTCTTGCCCGTTAGTTTGTTTATATGCCCCAAAAATAAACCAAGTTTGCTCTTGCTCAACTGCGTTAAATATTGATTGGGCTAAGATCGGATCGTTTTCAGGCTGAGTATAGTCAAAAAGATAGTCAATGCCGATAATTTGGGCATCAGCAGCTATTAAGCGATCAACTAAACTGGCTAAATAACTACGATCCATCGGCACAGGGCGATCAATACCTGCATTGGTTAGAGATTGTTGATCAATATGAACCAGAGTAACAGGTGCTTCACTTGTGGGTAGTTGCCCTGTGAGATCGCGATAAACCGACTGTATAACTGTGCGCTTATCTAATAAATAGTTTTGTACAGGGGGCATGATGCTTAACAGACATAAAGCACTAGCTGCGATCGCTTCATAACGATTGGGCAACCATCTTTTAAGCCGATGTTGCCAACCCCAAGGCTGTATCCGATATAGTTGGGCATCGGGATGACAAAAGAGAGAAGGAATTAAATATGCCGAGGGATATGTAAGCTTTTGTTGCTGAAGATATTTACTGGCACTAACAATTGCTTGCTGCACATCTTGATAGTTTGCCAACGCCTGTAAAAACTGATCTAAAAAAACTTGGGCTACCTGATTATGAATAGGTTCCCGCATCACCGCCACCTGGCTTAGTCCCAGGTCGATCAAAGAGTTAGCAATGCTTATACCGCAACAGGAATTGAACAGAGCAAATCGTAAACCATTAGCCTGAGCAATTTTTAATTCATTGGCAATTTCTTGTACTGTTATGGCAATAGTCGGCGCGATCGCTAATTCTCCCCCCGTAATCTTGGTTTCGTTACTATGTCCTGCAAAAAATAAGGCTGACCAGCCATTAGCATCGATTAACGCCTGTTGAATTTGCTGCTTAATTTCGGAGGATGATTGATCCTCACTCCAGGTAACTAGCTTAATTTCTGCCACCTGTTTTAAATTACCCAAAGAATTGCGATCGCTGGTTAAATCAAGTCCTGTATCGTCTCCTAAGATAGCCAAAATGCGTGGCTTTTTAGTACTTTTGACCTGGTTGCCATGGGAGTTATTAATATTAGTCGGAGTACGAGCGATCGCCACTAAACTGCCAAATTCTGCCCCAATCTCCCAAGTCTCCCAAGGTAATCTGGCTAATTCATTGTCACAGGTAAGAAATAGTTGAATTGGCGATTTACCATCTCCTTGAGCGATTTTGGCTCTAATCTCATAGAGTTCTTCCCGTCGTAGCCAACCATGAAATTCTTTTAATAATTCTGCTTCGGCATGTACTAGTTGTCGATGATAATCTTGTGGTAGACTAATATAACCCTGTTCATTTTTCGGCTTAGGTACTCTTGCTCTTAAAGCTGTTTGATAAAAACGAAGATAAGCTTGGTGCCAGGTTTGATATCGCTGAGACAAGTTATCAGGACAAGGCACAATCGTTGAAATTTGCTGCCCTTGTCCCCATCCCAGTTTAAATAGACAGATATGATCTATTTGTTGAATTTCAAGTTGGAATTTCATTGGTACATGGGTTGAACTATGCGTCTTGATTGGTCATTAGTTGTTAGGGGCGAACGGCAGTTCGCCCTTACTAGTTGTTAGTTAAAGACAAATTTGGGGAAAGTGAATTCTGTGTCATCGGGTAATTTAACGCTAACAGTAAACTGCTCATCAAGTTCGCCAATCACTTGGGTGTAGATGTAGGAATCATAAGTATTTTCCGTAATAGTCTTTTGATCTAAAACCGTGCTACCTTCTTTTAGTTCCAGCTTCAATCCTTGAGGAATATAGTTATTAGATTGGGCGCCCAAAATTAATAATAGACTCCACTCTAAAACATCTTTGCTTACTACTATCATCCACGTTACCGCATACATCCGTAGCCCATGACTGGCAAGGGTAAAATCTTGATAAGCACCACGGGCAGTTTCAGGAATATCCTCACCGCTAGTTCTTAGTTGAGTCATGATTGCCGCAAACTCTTGTGCAGGAGACTGACGATCAATCACTGCTAAATCTCTCATGGCACTAGAAGCAAGTTCAGGAATAGGTAACAGAGTCCATGCCAAGCTTTGCGCTATCTCATCTAGTTCATCAGATAACCAAGATTTGACGTTTATTAATCTTTGGGTAGCTGCGCTCATTCTGCTAGATAAGCGATCGCCTAATACAGCCATACTATCCCCAATAGAAAACTGATTGGTCTGTAATTGATACAACCAATTGAGTAAATCAGGACTACTTAGTATTGTTGCTGCTTGTGACCAAGTTAATATTTGATATAACTCTGTTGTTGCTGATCGTAATTGAGGCAGTAAAGGTTCTAGCTGGCTTTGAATGTTATCAGTTGCAGTAACACTCTCAGGTAAAGTAAGACTATTGGGTTCTAAACAGCGTAAAGCTAACAATAAATCGTCTGGCTGAGTATTAAACCAGTCTAGAGGAATCTCATAAGTCCAGTCGTCAGTGGCGCTTAAGTCAGCAGTTTCTTTTTCTGTAATAATCTCTTGATAACTAATAAAGCTATTGATCTCAACTTCTGCTTGCTCTTCGATTACATTTACCAAGACATAAAAATGAGCCGCATATTCTGGCAAATCAATTAATGCTCGATCAACGCTAATCACCTCATCAATAGTTACGCCATTAGTCAATAAACATAATTTATAATCGCCGATGATCAAATTAAACACGCCGTCAATATAGTTTGCATAGCTTGGTTGCTTAACCGAACACCTATCAGAATTAATATTTAAATTAGGATCTCGCTCCTGTAGCCAAGTTTCAAAGCCAAATAAAGCTAGAGAATTGAGATAAGTCTGCCATTGCCTTTCAGGATTAATAAC